>DASPRL010000164.1 GCA_035624475.1 Terriglobales bacterium | reverse complement strand
CCGCGTTCGATGGAGCCAGTTGGAAGGCCCGGGGGCGTTCATAGGAGATGTCTCGACGGAATGCCTTCCATCATTCGTGCGACAGTCGAGGGCATAGGGGTCCTTCGGCTTGCCGTGCCCGGCAACGGAGTTGCCGGGCATGGCTCGCTCAGGATGACAAGCTTTATTGGGGGGCGGGTGGCCCACTCAAGCCCGGGGTTGGGTTGAGTGGGGCACGTTCCGAAACCAGGGACTGCGGCGCGGTGTCCATGAAGTTCATGAGGCGGAGCGGCCGAGTCCTGAGGGTGCTGGTCACGGTAGTTCTTTCCTGCGCGTGCTCGCCCGCCTGGTCGGGCGGCAGCGCTCCCCACAAGACAACTCACCGGCAAAGCAAGACAGCAACGACGCCAGCCCGCCAGACCTCGCAGCCCTGCCAGAATGTGGCCGCAAACAAAGCCGCAGAAGAGGCCGCGGTGGGTTGGGACCCGGTCTCGTGCTGGGACTGCGAGAGTCGGGATGAGATGCTCAGCTCGTTTGTGCTGGGCGTGCTCCTGGCCACTCCCATGTGTCTCGTGTTCCTCCGGCTGAGGACGCGGAGAGGCGAGGCGGAGGCGTTCAAGAAGACGCTGCCCTTCTAGGTCGAGACCAAACTGCAGATTCCTCGACTGCGCCGGGTGGGCGGCGGAGCCGCCCACCCGGACTGCGCTCGGGATGACAATCTCATGACGGAGCGATTGCGGCACGGCTGAAGCCGTGCCCTGATACGGAGCGAGCGTCGACGGCCGTCCAGGCATAGGGGTCCCCTTCGGCAGGCTCAGCCAACTAACCCCGGGCTCACGCTTCGACTGCGCTCAGGGCAGGCTGGGCTAACTCAACTGCCGCCCCGCGGGCTGGACGGTGGCGCAGGTCTTCAGGCCTGCATGAACAACACCCTCTTGGATTGTCATCCTGAGCGAGGGGTGGCCTGCGGCTGGGCCGCAGGCCAGCGCGAGTCGAAGGAGCCCGCGTTCGATGGAGCCAGTTGGAAGGCCCGGGGGCGTTCATAGGAGATGTCTCGACGGAATGCCTTCCATCATTCGTGCGGCAGTCGAGGGTGTAGGGGTCCTTCGACTCGCCCTACCCGGCAACGGAGTTGCCGGGCAGGGCTCGCTCAGGATGACAGAGAAACAGTGGTCAGTGGCCAATGGTCAGTGGGCCCGGCTGTGGTTGCTTTCCGCCCACCCTGGGAGGACAATCTGGCCATCTCCGGCTGCATCCCGCAGCGAGAGAGGAGCCTCGCGCCGTGGCGCTCGAATATCTGATACGCAGCGTGGGCAGCGTCAGGGTGGTGGACTGCCGTGGGCGGATCGTGCTGGGGGAGGAGACCGCGAAGTTGCGCGAGTTGCTCAAAGACCTGCTCCGGCCCTCCGCCGGCATCGTCCTGGACCTGACCCACGTGAACCACATCGACAGCAACGGCATCGGCATGCTGGTGGGCGTGCTGACCACGGCCAAGAAGGCGGAGGCAGTCATCAAGCTGGCCGGGCTCGGAGGCCACGTCCGCAGCGTGATGGAAGCCACGCGGCTTCTCACCCTGTTCGAGAGCCATGCCACGGCGGAGGAGGCGGTGGCCAGCTTCGCGGCGGCGGCGGAGTGAGGATGCTGCCGCTCCCGGTGAAATCCAAACCCTAGATCCCTCGCTGCGCTCGGGATGACAGAAAGACAGTGGCTAGTGGTCAGTGGATAGTGGATAGCGGGAAAAGCAAGGAACCAAGGTCAAGGAAAGAGGCGGAACGCCGGGACGTTGTGCTATACTAGTCGCGCAAGGCTATATCTCATGGAAACCACTCGCTCCGCCAAGCGGCGGGGGGAGGCGGCGGAAGCGGCCTTCCTGGACCGCGCCACCCACCTGGGCCTGCAACTGGCCAAGCCCTGGGGCGACAGCGCCCCCTTCGACTTCATCGTCATAGGAGAGACCGGCCTGCACCGGGTGCAGGTCAAGTCGGTGCGCACCTGCCACCGGCGGCACTCCTCCTATCACGTGGGGGTGGGCCGGGGCCAGCACCAGAAGCTGGCCTACAGCGCCAAGGAGATCGATTTCCTGGCGGTGCTGGTGGTGCCGCAGGAGGCCTGGTACATCATCCCGGTGGCTGCCCTGGCCGGGCGCAAGACGCTGCGCCTGGGATCGGAGCATCCGCACTCCCGCCGCCTCTTCGAGCCCTACCGCGAGGCCTGGTCGCTGCTGACCTGAGTCTCGACAAGCGGACGGGTGGAGTGTGGAGAGCAGTGGTCAGTGGTCAGTGGTCAGGCAAGTGCTAGAATCCCCCGCCGGAGGGAGCCATGAAAAACAGGCGTGGACGGTTGGGTGCATGGGTGCTGGGAGCGGCGCTGACGGCGATGGTTCCGGCGACGCTGGCGGGACAGGCGGCGCCCAAGGAGTCGGCGGAGGTGCAGGCGCTGCGGGCTTTGAAGACGGCGATCGGAAAGGATTCGGCCGGCCTGCCCAAGCCCGACTCGATCAAGGGGATGGAGCTGGACGCGGTGGCAGGGGTGGGGCAAAAGGCGGGCGAGGCCATGATGGAGGTGGACAACGCTATCTGGTTCGTCAGCCTGTACCAGCAGATGCAGTGCGAGCCCGACCGGGCGGCGGCCAAGGCGGCGCTGGTCAACCGCATCCACCTGTTCCGGCCGCTGCTGGAGGCGCAGGTCTTCCAGATCGAGGAGAGCCTGGCGCTGGCCAGCCTCCCCGCGACTCTGCAGGCGGGCCACAAGCTGCAGGCGGACCTGAAGGCGGCCGCCGCCAAGCTGACCGAGATCGAGGCGGGGGTGAAGTAGGTCTTGGGCGCGCTCGGTCGCATGCGCTCCTTCGCGCGCCGGTCCTTTCTTCGCGCTTTCCCCGGGCTCACGCCCGGGGCTACCTTCTGCCGCCCCTGGCGGGGCAGGGACTGTGAGAGCGCGAAGGTAAGCGGCAAACCGGAGATCGCGGTGGTGCGCGCGAGATCCAATATCCGAAGCGGCCCGGCTGATGGCTGAGTGCTGACGGCTGAAGGCTGGGGTATATACTGGCGCGCGAGCGCACAGGCGAGGGCGCCTGTGCCACACGATCCCTTCCCGGATGAAGAGACTCCTGGCACTGCTGCGCACGCCGGCGGTGAGCGCCCTGCTGGCGGGGTTGATCTGCCTGCTGGTGGGGTGGGCGGGGCGCTGGCCGCTCCTGAGCGACGCCGAGCGCAGCGGCTACGACCTGCTGGTCAACGCGCGCGGCTATCCGCCGCCCGATCCTCACCTGGTGCTGGTGGACTTCGACGACGCCAGCGTGGCCGGGTTCCCCGGCTATCCCGTGCCGCGGCGTGCGGTGGCGGAGGTGATCCAGCGGGTGTCCGCGGGCAACGCGGAGCTGATCGGGCTGGACGTGATGCTGTCGGAGGCGCGCGCGCCCGAGGACGACCGGGCCATGGCGGAGGCGCTCCGCCAGGCGGGCAACGTGATCGTGGCCAGCCAGTTGCGCTCGGAGCAGATCCCGGCGCTCGATCCCCTGCCCCAGTTCTGCGAGCCCGACCCCAAGGTGGCCTCCTACTGCGCCGGGGGCGCGGCCTACGGGGTGGGCTTCGTGAACTTCGCGGTGGATGACGACGGCTTCATCCGCCGCGCGTTTTTGCTGCCCACGCGCGGCTATCCGGCGCTGCCCTTCGCGGTGGCCCTAGCCTCGAACTACCGGCGCGAGCCGCTGCGGCAGGAGGGGCCGGGACGCTACCGCCTGGGGACCGCGCCGATCCCGCTGGACGACAGCGGGCTGAACACCTTCCTGATCGGGTCGTGGGGAACGGCGCCGGCGCGGGTCGTCCCGGCGCGCGAGGTGCTGGGCAAGAAGGTCCCGCCGGAGACCTTCCGCGGGAAGATCGTGCTGATCGGGGAGAGCAGCGCGGCGGGCAAGGACCGTCACTTCACGCCGGTCTTCCGGCCGCGGCGTGCGGACGGCAGCCGGGTGATGCTGTCGGGAGCGGAGGTGCACGCGGCCGCGCTGGCCACGCTGCTGGAGGGCACGGCGGTGCGGGTAGCCCCGGCGCGCGCCAACTGGCTGGCCATCTTCCTGCTGGCGTGGCTGGCGGTGCTGGTGCTGCTGGAAGAGCGGCCGCTGGTCAGCGTGACCGTGGTGGTGGCGGTGGGCGCGGCCAGCTACAGCATCGCGCAGTATCTTTTTTCGACGCACCACCTGTGGCTGCGCTGGGTGGCGGCGGAGACGGCGCTGGCCCTGGCGCTGCCGGTGGGGCTGGGATACCGCTTCGTCCAGGAGCGCTGGCTGAAGTCGCAGGTGGAGGCGGAGCGGGAGCAGTTGATGGGCATCTTCTCGCGCTACGTCTCGCCGGAGGCGGCGGCGGAGATCTGGAGCCGGCGCGGGGAGATCGTGCTGGCGGGGCAGGAGCGGGTGGCCACGGTGCTGTTCAGTGACATCCGCAACTTCACCGCGCTGACCGCGGGCAAGCCTTCCACCGAGGTGCTGGCCTGGCTGAACCATTACCTGACGGAGATGGAGGAGGTCATCCGCGAGCACGGCGGCTTCCTCAACAAGTTTCTGGGCGACGGCATCATGGTGCTGTACGGAGTGCCGCTCAGCCACGGCGAGGAGGAGGACGCGTGCCGCGCGGTGGAGTCGGCGCTGGGCATGCAGGAGCGGGTGGCGGAACTCAACCGCAAGTACGGCGCCGACCCGCGCTTCCCGGAGCTGAAGATCGGGGTGGGGATCCACACCGGGGCGGTGACCGCGGGCAACGTGGGGTCGCGCGACCGGCTGGAGTACTCGGTGATCGGGGAGACGGTGAACCTGGCCTCGCGGCTGGAGAGCCTGACCAAGGAGTTCAAGACGGGGATCGTGCTCAGCCCGCAGACCTACGAGCGGGTCAAGAAACGCTATGCCGCGCGTTCTCTGGGAGAGACCGAGGTGCGCGGGCTCGCGGGCAGGATCACGGTGTACACGGTGGAGCGGGCGTCGGCATCGGCCTGATAGACTCGGGGGCATGAGCATGCGAGCGAGGCGAGTGTGGCTGGGGGTGATGGCGGGAGTGCTGGCCGCGGGACCGGCGGCGGGGCAGCAGAAGGAGAGCAAGCCGGCCAGCAAGACGCCGCCGGCCAAGACGGAGTCCAAGAAGCCGAAGCCGCGGGTGGTCACCGACCTGAGCGGCTTCGACCTGCTGGCCCCCGGCAAGCTCAAGAAACAGCCCATGGTGACGGGAGCGACGCGCGGCTTCCCCGAGCCGGCGGCGCTGGCGCCGCGCCTGGGCAAGGTGTACGACCTGCGTCCCAGCTTCCAGTGGAGCTATCCCGGGAAGCTGCGGCAGTTCGCGTTCGTGCTGAAAGGCGACGACGGGCAGGAGATGTTCCGCGCGGAGGTGGAGGGCACCAGCTTCCGCTATCCCGAGACGGCGCCGCCGCTGGAGCCGGGCAAGACCTACTTCTGGACGGTCGAGGCCACGACCCTGCTGGGGGTGCAGCCCTCGCCGCCGGTGGGCTTCGTGGTGGTGTCGGAGGAGGGACGGCGGGAGATCACCGAGGGGCTGGGGATGATCCCCGGGGACGACACCTACGAGGGCGGGCTGGCGCGGGCCCGCTTCCTCACCGACCACCGGCTGTGGTACGACGCGGTAGCGGCGTATGGCGAGCTGATCGCCAAGTATCCGGAGAAGGCGGAACTCTACGAGCAGCGCGGCACCATCTACGCGCAGCTCGAGGCCACGCAGGCGCTCAGCGACCAGGACTTCGCGCGCGCGGATGAGCTGGAGAAGAAATCCCGCCGGTAGAGACTTGTCTTGACGACAGGGTCGCGCGCTGCGCTGGGGATCAACAGGAAGAACCCTAGTCGTCCCCGTGCGCGGGGGCGAGGGCGGGGCGGCGGAGGCGCTTGGAAATGGCGCTCAGGATGTAGGCGGTCACCGCCACCTGGATGGCCAGGCCGGCGTACACCCATCCGGGCACGGCCAGTTCGTTCCAGTTCACCGCGGGGAAGGGCGTGAGCAGGCTCAGGATCTGGCGGGCGCGCAGGTCGGAGCCCATGCCCAGCACGCCGGCAGCGATGCCGGCCGCCGTGTAGTACAGCATCAGGTAGAGTACGCCCTTCAGGATAGGGCGCTTCATGCGGGTCAGGTTGCAGAACTGCAGGAAGAGCACGGCGCTCACGATATAGACCAGGACGGTCGTCAGCTCCAGAGCCATGACCTTCCACGGCCACTGCGCGAGCGGGGCGGAGCGGTGCAACGCCAGCGCCGCTCCCAGCATGAACAGGTAAGCGCCCACAGCGGTCAGCACCAGCCAGGGCCAGGGCAGGCCGTCGGAGGAAAAATAGCTGGCCTGGCCGGCGGCGCGGCGCCGCCACCACATCTTGAGCTGCTCGTGCGGGGTCAGGGTGGCCAGGCCCACCAGCAGCAGGATGCAGGCGTTCACCACCAGGGCGACGCTGCCCACCTCCGTGGGCGTGATCTTGTACTTGGAATTGAAGTCGAGGAAGGCGTACATCAGCAGGTTGATGTAGGCGGCGAAGGCCAGAGCCTGCCCGCGCGAGAGCAGGCGCACCTCCTCCAGCTCCTTCTTCAGGTTGCGGCGCAGCATGAGCACGAACCAGGCGCCGAAGGTGCAGTAGAGGAAGAGCGAGAGAAAGACGTAGGAGACGTGGAAGCCGAAGAAGAGCGGCGTCCCGATCCTGCCGTACTCCTGAAAGCCGTAGAGGCCGAAGATGGCGGGCAGGATGCTGGCCGCGCCCAGGCCGGGGAAGGGGCTCTCCATGAAGGCGAAG
This sequence comes from Terriglobales bacterium, assembly GCA_035624475.1. Classification (NCBI taxonomy): domain Bacteria; kingdom Pseudomonadati; phylum Acidobacteriota; class Terriglobia; order Terriglobales; species Terriglobales bacterium. The sequence goes on along the minus strand of DASPRL010000164.1, from coordinate 14,032 downwards.
CCGATCATCAGCATGGGATAGAGCAGGAGGAAGGCCAGCACCAGCACCCCGCCCGAGGTCTTCTCCCCCAGCATGGAGAGTTCCAGGCTGGCCAGGCCCAACACCAGCGCGAAGACCACGATCAGCAGGTAGGTGAGCAGGAGGGTGGAGAGCGAGTATCCCCCCAGCAGGCCGGCGATGAGGGAGATGGGCAGCGAGCAGCCCACGGTGAAGTAGCCCAGGATGGGCGCGCCCAGCAGCTTGCCGATGAGGATCTCCTCCGAGGTGAGGCGCGTGGTCTTGAGGAAGTCGTAGGTCTTGTGCTGGCGCTCGCCCGAGATGGCCTGGCTGCAGGAAGAGATGGTCCACAGCGCCAGCACCACGCCCTGCGCCCACGCCAGCCAGATGTAGAAGAGGCGGAAGTACTCCTTCTGGTTATCGTGCTCGGCGCCGTAGCAGGAGAGGGCGATGAGGGCGGCGATGACCAGCACCACCAGGGCGGCGGTCAGAGCGCGCAGCGGGCGCAGTTCGGCGCGGACGTGGCGGACCAGCTCGGGATTGCGCCAGAATTCTTCCACTACATCACCTCGTTGCGGGAGAGCTTGAGGTAGAGGTCCTCCACCGTCTGCTTGACCTCGCCGAAGGAGACGAGGGGAATGCCGGCGGCGACCAATTCGCGCAGCACCGCGGCCAGGCCGTCCTCGGGTCCGGCGAAGCGGAAGACCCCCTCGCCGCCCTCGACCATCAGGTTGGAGACGCCGGGCAGGGCTTTGAGGCGCGCCTCCACCTGGGCGGCGCTGTCGCCGGTCCAGGCCAGGCGCACCACGCGGTACTTGGACTCCTCCGCCGTGATCTCCTCGAGGGTGCCGCTGCGCACCATCCGCCCCTTCTCCATCAGGCCGATGGAGGTGCAAAAACCCTCCAGCTCAGTGAGGATGTGGGAGGAGATGAGGATGGTGGTGCCCTGGTCGCGCAGGGCGCGCAGCAGGTTGCGCAGGTCCAACCGGGCCTTGGGATCGAGGCCGCTGGCGGGCTCGTCCAGCAGCAGCACCTTGGGCAGGTGGATGATGGCGCGGGCGATGCCCAGGCGCTGCTTCATGCCGCGGGAGAGCCCCTGGATCATGGCGTCGCGCTTGACCTCCAGCCCCACCTGCTGGATGACCTGGTCGATGCGGCCGGGGATCTCCGCCTCGCGCATCTTGTAGGCGTGGGCGAAGTAGTCGAGGTACTCCCAGACCTTCAGGTCCTCATAGACGGAGAAGAAGTCGGAGAGGTAGCCGATGAACTGCTGGGCGCGCTCGGGCTCATCATGCACGTCCACGCCATTGACGCGGACGCGGCCGGCGGTGGGAGTGAGCAGGCCGCAGGCCATGCGGATGGTGGTGGTCTTGCCGGCGCCGTTGGGACCGATCAGGCCGTAGATCTCGCCCGCGGGGATGGTGACCTCGAGGTCGTCGACCGCCACCAGTTCGTCGAATTCCTTGCGCAGTTGGAGGAGTTCGATCATGAGTATGTGGGGAGGAGGAAATGGTACGCCTTTTGGCGTCCACTCGCTAATACGAAGCGGGGGAGGCGGAGGTTCCGCGGGCTGTGGTCAGGAGTCAGGGGTCAGGAGTCAGCGGCGGAGAACGGTGGTGCAGGGCTTCAAGCCTGCATTCCGCATACTTTCCTACTGTCATCCTGAGCGAGCGGCGCCCTGCGGCAGAGCCGCAGCGTGCCGCGAGTCGAAGGACCCCGCATTCGATTGTGGCAGCTGGTACGACCAGGGGAATCTCTCCTGGAATGCCTCCCATCGCTGGCGCTGAGCTGAAGGCTGTAGGGGTCCTTCGACTCGCTGCTCGGTCGCGTCCGCTCCTTCGCAGCTCGCTCAGGATGACAATCCGTTGGGTTGGGGATCCTGCGCGCGAGATGCCTTCGGCTGCCGCCAAAGCGGTGGTGCAATCAAATCTTAGATTTGGCTGCCCACATATTGAAACTTGACTAGCTTCGGGCCCAGCAAAAAGCGCTTCTTGATTGTGACTCGGAATATATGAAACTCGCCCCAGCCACTTTCTGAGCGCGATGGGGTAACCCAGAGATTGTACGTAATGGTCTCAAAGTGATTCGGGCACAGGCGAGTCGCCTGTGCCACACGGGGATTCCCAGGGCTAGAGCCCCGCGAAGAACACGTCTGGATTCGCGGGCCTCAAGGCCCGCGCCTCCACCCTAGTCGCCGGCGTAGCCGTCGGGCTGGGACATGGCCGGGACCAGGTGGTGGGTGCGCAGGAAGTGGGCGCCGGCCTCCAAGGCGCGGCGGTCCAGTTCCAGCAGCTCCTTGCGCTTCACCGTGTCCTGGAAGACGGCCAGGGCGGTGGCTTCGGGCAGGCACGCCGTCTCTTCCAGCAGGGCGCCCAGCATGATGGCGTTGGCCACCTTGGCCGAGCCCAACTGGTCGGCGAGGTTGGAGGCGGGTACGCAGATGGCCTGGACGTCGCGAGGCAGGGAGAGATCAACGGGCAGGCTGTCGCTGTTATAGAGGATCAGCCCGCCCGGCGCCACGTGGGGCGCAAACTTGCGCAGCGAGAGTTCGTTCATGGCGATGAGCACGTCGGGATGGGAGATGAGCGGCGAGCCCACGCGCTGATGCGACAGGCAGACGTGGCAGTGAGCGCTGCCGGAGCGCATCTCGGGGCCGTAGGAGGGCAGCCAGCTCACTTCCAGGCCTTCGCGCATGCCCATCTCGGCGAGGATCTGGCCGAGCAGGAGCACGCCCTGGCCGCCGAAGCCGGCGATCTTCAAGGTGAGGTCGCGGGCGGCGGCGTGGGCGGCGGTCACCGGCCGGGGCGCGGCGGCGGGCGCGGGCGTCAGTCCCAGCACCTCGCCCACGCTCTTGCGGGGCGGGCCGCCGTCGCCCACCTCCACTTTGCGGTCGCGGAAGACCTGCAGGGGGAAGACCGGGACCATCTTCTCGGCCACCCAGCGGCGGGCGTCCACCGGGTCCATCTTCCAGATGGTGGGGCAGGGAGAGAGGATCTCGACGAAGGAGAAGCCGGCGCCGTCGCGCTGCAGTTCCAGGGCCTTGCGGATGGCGCGGCGCGCCCGCATGATGTTCTTGTTGTCGCACAGGGCGACGCGCTCGATGTAGACGGGGGCCTCCAGCGTGGCCAGCAACTCGCAGACGTGCACCGGGAAGCCTTCGTTGGCGGGGCGGCGTCCCCACGGGGAGGTGGTGGAGGTCTGGCCCACCAGGGTGGTGGGGGCCATCTGCCCGCCGGTCATACCGTAGATGGCGTTGTTGACGAAGAAGACGGAGATCTTCTCGCCGCGGTTGGCGGCGTGCACGATCTCGGCGGTGCCGATGGCGGCCAGGTCGCCGTCGCCCTGGTAGGCGACCACCAGGCTGTCGGGATGGGAGCGCTTGGCGCCGGTGGCCACGGCGGGAGTGCGGCCGTGCGCCGCCTGGATGTTGCCCACGTCGAAGTAGTAATAGGCGAAGACGGAGCAGCCCACCGGACTGACGAAGATGGAGCGGTCCTGCAGACCCATCTCCTGGATGGTCTCGGCGATGAGCTTGTGGGCGACGCCGTGGCCGCAGCCGGGACAATAGTGGGTCTGCTGCTGCAGCTCGGCCTTGCGCTGGTAGCGGTCGTAGAAGACCGGGGACTTGGACTGCACCACTTCGTAATCGGGCACGAACGTTCTCCTTGCCGCGTCAGTCGGCGAACTGCTCGACGCGGGCCATCACCTGCTCCTGGATCTCCTCGGCGGAGGGCACGTTGCCGCCCACCCGCCCGTAAAATTCCACCGGCACCTTGCCATCCAGGGCCAGGCGGACGTCCTCCACCATCTGCCCGTTGGACAATTCCACCACCAGCACGCTGCGGCAGTGCGCGGCGGCCTCGGCCAGCGCCGCGGAGGGGTAGGGCCACAGGGTGATGGGGCGGAAGAGGCCGGCGCGCAGGCCCTGGGCGCGGATCTTCTCCACCGCGGAGCGCAGCACGCGGCTGACGATGCCGTAACCCACCAGCAGCACCTCGGCGTCCTCGGCCAGGTAGAGTTCGTGGCGGGGCTCGACTTGCTGGGCGCGGGCGTACTTAGCCTCCATCTTGCGCTGGTGGGCTTCCAGTTCGTCGGGCTCCAGATAGATGGAGGTGATGAGGTTGGCGCGGGTCTCGGGGGTGCCGCACACCGCCCAGGGCTTCTCCGGGGGGAGGGCCTGGTCGGAGAGGTTGAGGTCGAGCGCCTCGATCATCTGGCCGATGAAGCCGTCGGCCAGCACGATGGCGGGGTTGCGGTAGCGGTCGGCCAGTTCGAAGGCCAGGCGGGTGAGGTCGGCCATCTCCTGCACCGAGGCGGGAGCCAGCACGAAGTTGCGGTAGTTGCCGTGGCCGCCGCCCTTCACCATGGCGAAGTAGTCGCTCTGCTCAGGAGCGATGTTGCCCAGGCCGGGGCCGCCGCGCATGACGTCGACCACCACGCAAGGCAGCTCGGCGCCCGCCAGGTAGGAGATGCCCTCCTGCATGAGCGAGAGGCCGGGGCCGGAAGAGCCGGTCATGGCGCGCACTCCGGCGGAGGCGGCGCCGTAGACCATGTTGATGGCCGAGACCTCGCTCTCCGCCTGCAGGAAAGTGCCGCCCACCTGGGGGATGTAGAGAGCGGCGGCTTCGGCGATCTCGCTGGCGGGGGTGATGGGATAGCCGTAGTAGGCGCGGCATCCCCCCAGGATGGCGCCCATGATGACGGCGACGTTGCCCTTGGCGAGCTTACGCATGGGTGGCGACCTCCTGGCTCGCGGCCTGGGTCGCGGCCGCGTCCGCCTTGGGCTGGGCCTTGGCGCGGTAGACGGTGATGGCGCCGGGCTCGGGGCAGCAGTAGAAGCAGATGCCGCAGCCGGTGCACTTCTCCCCGGTGTAGCGGGCGGGATGCACGCCGTAGGCGCTGAGGTCAGGGGCCAGCTCCAGGCACTTGGGCGGGCAGGACTCGACGCAGAGGCCGCAGCCCTTGCATTCGTCGATGTTCACCGTGATGTAGCCACGTGCTTCAGCCATTCGATTTCACCTCGCAGCCAGGGCGGCGGGCCGTTGCAGCCACTTGGTCCGCTCGCAGTATGCGTAGAGTTCGTCGCGGAAGTCGGGATGGGCGATCCCGATGAGGGCCTGGGCGCGCTCGCGGATGTTGTGCCCGTGCAGATAGGCGATGCCGTACTCGGTGACCACGTAGCGGATCAGGCCGCGGGAGGTCACCACCCCGGCGCCGGGATTGAGCATGGGCACGATGCGCGAGATCTTGCCCTTATCGGCGGTGGAGGGCAGGGCGATGATGGGCTTGCCCCCCTTGGACCAGGAAGCGCCGCGCAGGAAGTCCACCTGGCCGCCGATGCCGCTGTAGAAATAGGGCCCGATGGAATCGGAGCAGACTTGCCCGGTGATGTCGATCTGCAGGGCGGAGTTGATGGCCACCATGCGGTCGTTCAACGCGATGCGGCGCGGATCATTGCAATAGGCCGTGCGCTGGAACTCGAACATGGGGTTGTTGTTGACGAAGTCGAAGAGGGTCTTGGTGCCCAGCACGAAGCCCACCAGCACCTTGCGCGGGTGGAAGGTCTTGGCGGCGCCGGTGATGACGCCGGCCTCGATGAGCGGGATGACGCCGTCGGAGACCAGCTCGCTGTGCACGCCCAGGTCCCTGCGGTCCATGAGCAGGGGCAGGACGGCATCGGGGATGCCGCCGATCCCGGTCTGCAGGGTGGCGCCGTCCTCGATCAGCGAAGCCACGTGGTGGGCGATCTGGCGGGTGACCTCGTTGGGGGGAGCGGTCTTGAGTTCGCAGAGCGGGCGCGAGCTCTCGACCACGACGTCGAGGCGGCTGACGTGGATGAAGCTGTCGCCGTAGGTGCGCGGCATCTGGTCGTTGACCTGGGCGATGACCCGGCGGGAGTGCTGGGTGGCGGTGAGCGTGGTGTCCACTCCCACCCCGAAGCTGCAGAAGCCGTGGGCGTCGGGGGGCGAGACCTGGATGAGGGCGACGTCGAAGGACATGGCGCCCTCTTCGAACAGGCCCTCGATGTCGCTGAGGGAGATGGGGGTGTAGTCGGCGCGGCCGTCGTTGACGGCTTCGCGCACGTTGCCGCCCATGAACATGGCGTTGTGGCGGAAGTGGCCGGCGAACTCCGGGTTGACGTAGTCGGCGCGGCCGAAGGTGAGCAGGTGCACCACCTCGACGTCCTGCACGTGGGGGGCGCGCTCCAGCAGGGCGAGCACCAGCTCTTCGGGCTCGGCGCAGCCGGGATGGATGTAGACGCGCATGCCCGACTGCACGCAGCGCACGGCGTCGCGCGCGGTCATGCGCTTGGCTTCGTACTCCTCTCTCCAGGACATAGGCCTCCTTTCGGCCGGCGTTGCGTCTACCAGTGCTGGTGATGGACCGCAGTGACGCCCCGGCGCTCTCCGTGGCGGCGCTCGGCGCCCCGCGCCTTGCCGCGATCGGCGAAGACCTGCTCGTAGCCCACGGTGGCGTGGTAGATGGCGCGATCGAAGAACTGGTCGAGCAGCGAGAACAGCTCCAGTTCGCTGAGCAATTCCACGGGACGGTCCACCAGCCCCTCCCGCTTGAGGAACTCCCAGAGGTGTTCCTTGACGCCGATGATGGCCCAGATCATCTGGCTGAGGCGGACGCCCTGACTGGCGCGGCGGGCGCCGATCTCGTTGTAGCGCCGCTGGATGTCGGCTTCGGTCTTGCGCAGCAGCCAGTCGCCCAGGTTCTGGTAGATCTCGCGCACCCGCACCTCCAGCTCGGCGGCGGGGATCTTGCGAAAGTCGGTGGTGCGCTCCGAGCTGTGCACCTTCTCCAGCAGGCCATGGGCGAGCTGTTCGGAATGGCTCTCGATCAGCCGCACCAAGCGATAGGTGAGCATCATGGTGCCTCCTTGCCTGCGAACCGCAGGCCCGGCCGTGGGCGCCGGCGGCTCGGCCGTGACGCCCGCCTCTTTGCCGGCCAGGGGATGACTTCGCCCACTTCCAGTGTCCGGCCGGACGCCGCTATGGGCGGTGACATAGGTCACAGGGCGCGGTGACCGGCGAACGTGGATTTCCACCGCGGCGGGCGCCGCACCGCCGCGACGGCGGCCGGGAGCCCTCGCGACCCAGGCCGGCCGAGTGCCTGGGTCCGGGAAGCTCCCGGCCTGCTCCCGGGGCGCCCAGCGGGGCGTCCGGGGAAGCTGGCGCCGGGGCGGGACAGCTCGCCTGCTCTCCCAGCTACCTACTGCACAGGCGGGCGGTCGCCGCCCCGGTCCGGCCCCGGCCGGTGTGGACGGCCGGGGCGCCTGGCCCGGGCGTGCGAGGCCTAGGTCAGGAAGAAGTCGCGCGCCACCTCCGCCCACTCCTGGTCGGGGAGGTGCGAGGTGATGGAATCGATGGCCACGCCGCCGTCCTGGGCGACCGCGTCCAGCACCCCCGGCATGCGGCGCTGCAGCCGCATGGCCGCCTCTTCCGTCCACCAGCGGGCCAGTTGGCCGCCCAGCAGGTTGCGGAAGTTGGTCTTGGCGTCGGGAGACTCCACCTTGAGCAGCCAGCCTTCGCCGTAGGGATCGGTGCGGGCGAGGTCGGGCTGCTGCAGCACCGCCTCGTTGATGTCGGTGACCGCGCCCTCGATGGGCGAGAGCATGTCCACGGTGGTGCCGTCGCGGCGCAGGCTCCATACCTTCTGCCCCTGGCGGATCCACTGGCCGCGCTGCGGCAGGGTGATGGAGGTGACCTGGCCCACCAGGCGGGCGGCGAAGTCGTCCAGGCCCACCCGCACCAGGCTGGGACTCTCACTCAGCGCCCAGGTGTGGCCGGGGTGATAGCGCAGGTTCTGCGGCACCTGGAAGCCGTTGACCAGGGCGGGGGGCAGGCGGGGCTCGGCGACCTGGGCGGCGGGCGCTTCCAGGGGCGCGGGCTTGCGCTCCGCCGGGGCCTCGCGCACCTCCGCGCGGCGGGAGTAGAAGTGATCGATGAGCAGGAAGACCACCACCGTGGCCAGAACCAGTAGGACCGTCATAAGGCACCTCCGAGATGTCTGCGCCGCTTTGGGCGCGTCGTGGAAGCGGCTTCATGGGCACGCTTCCGTCTCTCGTAAGGGCAATCGGGGAGCCAGACCTTGGAGGGAGGCGGCGATTCCGTGCAGGTGATTGCGGGGAAAGGAGATGCGAGGTTTGCGGCGGGGAAGGCGAAGGGGCGCTGCTGAGTTTTGGACGGGCATTTCGATGAGGATCGCAACAGCGAAAAGAGCGCGGAAGCAACAGCTTGCGCGCGCGCCAAGAAAACAAAGAAGTTAGGAAGGCACTCGGGTCGATGAGATTCTCAGATGCGATTGATGAACAACGCAGCAGCGTTTCTCCCCGCTGACCAGACTCCCTCTTGGAGGCTGTCATTTTTCCGCCGAGAGAAGCGAGGCGGGAGAATCTGACGACAGCGCCTGCACCACCGGGCCGGTGGCGAAGACGAGGTGGTCAGATCCTCCGCTCGGCTTCGCCTCGCGAAGGATGACAGTCCGTCAAGATCGCGGGCGGTGCGCGCGAAATCCTTCGGCGCACAAGCGCCTCAGGATGACGCCGTCGATGCACTCATCTTCGGCTATTGGCGAAGACCTGGTTGTGGCAGAGGGAGCAGAGGCTGGGGCTCTTCAGGTCGATCCACTCCACGGCGTGGGAGGCGGCCATGGCGCACTCGTGGTCGTCGCAGTGGGTAAGGCCGATGGTATGGCCGAGTTCGTGCACCGCTTCCTTGAGCGTGCGCTGGAAGAGCAGTTCGGGATCGGGCGGCAGGCCGTAGAGTTCCTGGCGCAGGCGGTGGGTGGAGAGCACGGCGCAGGGGCCGTTCATCTGGGCCTCGCCGAAGACGAAGGTGAGGATGGGGATATAGAGGTCCACCTCGGCCACGCCCAGCAGGCGCCAGGCGCCGTTGGTCAGTTGCGGCCGCATGCCGGCCAGGATCTCGGTGGAGTGGAACTGCTGGCGCTCGGGGTGGAAGGCGAAACGGGGATCGAGCGCGGCGGGGAGGATGCCGCAGTCAGCCTCGAATTCGCGGGCGAGGGCAGGGGCGAGGCGCTCGAGCCATCCACGCTCCACCTCCCCGACGGGCAGAACGTCGATGCGGTTCATCGGCTCTCGACTTTGCTCTCCAGCTTGCCTTCGTTGCGGTTCTCGGGCGCGCCCCGGCTCCAGCCGTACTTCTTCAGCCGGTTGTGCAGGGTGACGCGGTCGATGTCGAGCAGTTCGGCGGCGCGGGTCTGGTTGCCGCCGCACTCCTCCAGCACGCGCAGGATGTGGGCGCGCTCGATGTCCTCCAGGGTATGGCCGGCGGCGTGGTTGCCGGCGAGCTTGAGGGTGAAGTCCTCGACGCGCAGCTCGGGCTCCTGGGCCACCACCATGGCGCGCTCCACCGCGTTCTCCAGTTCGCGCACGTTGCCCGGCCAGTCGTAGGCCTGGAGCTGGGCCATGGCGGCGGGAGCGACGCGGGTGATGCGCTTGTTCATGGCCAGGGAGAAGCGGCGCACGAAGTGGTCGGTGAGCGCGGGAATGTCCTCGCGGCGCTGGCGCAGCGCGGGCAGCTCGATGCGGAAGACGTTGAGCCGGTAGAAGAGGTCGGGACGGAAGCGGCCCTCCTCGATGAGCTTCTCCAGGGACTTGTTGGTGGCGGCGATGCAGCGGAAGTCCACCTTGATGGGCTGGTTGCCGCCCACGCGGGTGATCTCGCGCTCCTGCAGGACGCGCAGCAGGTCGGTCTGGGTCTTCAGCGAGATGTCGCCGATCTCGTCGAGGAAGACGGTGCCGCCCTCGGCGATCTCGAACTTGCCCAGCTTGCGGTACTGGGCGCCGGTGAAGGCGCCCTTCTCGTGGCCGAAGAGCTCGCTCTCCAGCAGGGTCTCGGTCAGGGCGCCGCAGTGGATGACCACCAGGGGATGGAAGCGGCGGGGCGAGGCGGCATGGATGGCGCGGGCCACCAGTTCCTTGCCGGTGCCGCTCTCGCCGGTGATGAGCACGGTGGCGTCGGTGGGGCCGACGGTCTCGATGGCCTCGAAGACGCGGTGCATGGGCGAGGACTGCCCGATGAGTTCGGGCGGGCGCGCGACCTCGGCCACGGTGGCGCGCAGCTTGACGTTCTCCTCGCGGGTGCGGCGGTGGGCGAGCGCGTTCTTCACCAGGTGGGAGATGTCCTCCGGGTCCAGGGGCTTGGTGACGTAGTCGTAGGCGCCGTTCTTGAGGGCGGCGACCGCGGTCTCCACCGAGGCGTAGCCGGTCATGATGACGACCACCAGTTCGGGGTCGATCTCGCGCAGGCGGCGCTGCAGCTCGATGCCGTCGGTGCCGCGCATCTTGATGTCGACCAGGGCCAGGTCGAAGCGCTTCTCGGCGACGCGGGTGAGCGCGTCCGAAGCGTTCTCGGCGGTGGCCACCTCGTAGCCTTCCTCGCGGAACCACTTGTCGAGGGAGTCGCGCACGCTGAGTTCGTCGTCCACGATGAGCAGTCTGCCTTTGCCGTTCACGGGAATCACCTCGCTTTGACGGCCAGTTCCGCCGGAGGCTGGGGCGCAGGGGCCTCGCCCACCGGCAGCGTGATGGTGAAAGTGCTTCCCTGCCCCACGCGGGAGGCCACCTCGATGCGTCCGTGGTGGCGCTCCACGATGGAGTGGCTGACGGCCAGGCCCAGGCCCACGCCGTGCGCGCCCTCCTTGGTGGTCATGAAGGGCTCGAACATCCGGGGCAGGAACTCTTCCGGGATACCCACGCCGTCGTCGCGCACCTGGAGCTGGACCTCGCGGCCGGAGGGCAGGGTGGCGCTGCGCAGCCAGAGATTGCCGCCGCGGGGCATGGCCTCCAGCGCGTTGATGACCAGGGCCAGCAGCAGTTGCTCGATCTGCGCGGGGTCGCACTGCACGCGGGGGAGGTCGGGGTCCAGTTCCAATTGGAGTTGCACGCCGGAAAGCTCGATCTTGTGCTGGACCAGGCGCACGCACTGCTCCACCACGCGGTTGAGATCGGCCCACTCCAGGTTCATGGGGGCGGAGCGGGCGAAGACGAGCAGGTTGCGCACGATGTCGCCGCAGCGGCGGCTCTCGGACTCGATCAATTCCAGCGAGCTCAGCATCTCCTGGCGGCGGGCGTCGCCGGCGGGGCCCTGCGCCAGCCAGCGGCGCAGCAGCTTGGAGTAGGTGAGGATGCCGGAGAGCGGGTTGTTGATCTCGTGGGCCACCACCGCCGCCATCTTGCCGATGGAGGCCATCTTCTCGACCTGCAGCACCTGCTCGTGGGCGCGCTGGAGCTCGCGCGTCTTCTGCTCGACGCGGTCTTCCAGGGTGCGGTTCCAGGCGGTGACCTCCTCGCGCGCCTCCAGCAACTGGCGGCTCATGGTGTTGAAGGAGCCCGCCAGCTCGCCCACCTCGTCGCGCGCGCCCACCTCGATCTGATAGCCCAGGTCGCCGGCAGCCAGGCGCTCGGTGCCGTCCTTGAGCACCCGCACCGGGCGTCCCACCACCCGCCACACGAAGACGCCGGTGAGGAAGGCGATGGCCAGCATGGCCACCACGGTGTAGGCCAGCATCTGGCGGGTGCTCTCGGCCAGGGCGGCGTCGGCGCGCTCCAAAGAGAGCTGGGTGTCGAAGACGCCCAGGATCTGCTGCTCGGCGGGATGGGCGTGGCAGGCGGCGTTGGAGCAGGAGGGCTGGTTCTCGATGGGGGTGATGATGGCCAGCACGCGGTGGTGGTTGGGCTGGAAGATGCGGAAGCGGTCGGGCCGGTTGAGGCGGGTGAGGGGCTGGGCCTGGGCGTGGCAGGCGGTGCAAGCCTCGGCGCGCTTGTCGATCTGGGCGCCGATCTCGGCGGCGTCGGAGGAAAAGGTGATGCGGCCCTCGCTGTTGATGATGCGGATGCGCACCACGCCGGGCTCGCCCGCCATGGTCTGGATGGTGTGGTACATGCCCTCGCGGTCGTTGCGCAGCATGGAATAGGAGGTGGAGCGCTTGATGGCGTCGCTGACGCGCTCGGCGCTGAGCAGGGCGGCGTCTTCCAGGTGCTTGCGGTGCAGGCGGATGTTGGCGTAGCCCAGAGCGGCGAAGGTCACCAGCATGGCCGCGCCCAGAGTGACGATCAGCTTGGCGCTGAGCGAGCGGGAGAGCCGCAGCCAGCGGCCCGCGGAGGGCGGCTTGGGCTCAGTCGTCGGCATTCACCAGCTCCGCTTCTTGTTCCGGAGCGCGGGCGGCGCGGGCGGCGGCCGGCAGGGGGGCGAATTCCCTTTCGGTGCGGGCCTGCAGCTCGGCCGCGGACTCGAAGATGGGCAGGTACTTGGCGGCCAGGCCGAAGATGGCGAAGCCGGCGGCCACGATGGAGGCGGTCACCGCGACTTCCGTCCACTTGGGGAAGTAGCGGACGCCGGCGGAGGCTTCCATGCCGGTGAGGCTCACGTTCAGCCGGTTGGTGATGAAGCCCAGCACCACCAGCACCGAAGCCACGTAGATGCCGCGCGGGCTGCGGCGCACCCGCGGCACCAGCAGCAGCCCGATGGGGAGGGCCAGGGCGAGCGCGATCTCCAGCCAGAAGAACCAGGTCTCGTAGCGCGGCTGGAAGGCGAGGCGCAGCACGTCGCGGCGGTAGAGGTCCTGGAAGCGCAGCACCGCGTAGACGATCAGGATGACCAGCAGGATGCGGCCGATCTCCTGCAGCAACGGCGTCTCGAGTTCCTTGCCGAAGTGGCGCGCGCTGGTGGTGGACTCGTACACCGTCATGGCCAGGCCCACGGCGATCGCGGAGAGGAAGAAGAAGAGGGGCAGCGTGGGCGTGTACCAGAGCGGGTAGAGCTTGTTGGGCACGATCAGGTAGAGGCTGCCCAGCGACGACTGGTGGAGGGTGGAGAGCAGGATGCCGGCGATGATGAGGGGGACGGAGACCACGCGCAGCACGCGGGTGACGATGCGGGCGGCGTGGCGCACGCGCTCCGAGCGCAGCACCTGCAGCCGCTCCAGCACGATGGGGGAGAACTCGAAGGCCAGCACCGTGGTGTAGAGGGTGACGCACCAGGCTACCTCGAACATCACCGAGCGCGGGTTCCACATCACCAGGGGATGCCAGATGCGGTAGCTGCGCCCGATATCGAAGAGCAGGGCCACGCACACCAGCACGTAGCCGAGGAAGGCGGTGAGCAGGGTGGGACGCACGATGGGCTTGAAGCGCTCGATGTTGAAGATGTGGACGGCGGCCATCAGGGTGAAGCCGCCGGCGGCCAGCATGACGCCGCAGAGCACGTCGAAGCCGATCCACAGCCCCCAGGGGAAGCGGTCGCTCAAGTGGGTGGAGGCGCCCAGACCCTGGGTGAAGCGCACGACGGCGGCGTAGAGGCCCGCCGCCATCACCACCAGGAAGACGGACTTCCAGAAGCTCAGCTTGGATCGCAGGGGCGCCATCACTTTGCCTCCTTCTTCTTTTCTTCTGCGTGCTTGGGGGCGCGGCCTTCGGCGGCGGCCACCTCGGCGCGGCGATGGGTGATCCACCAGATGCCGCCCAGCAGCACTCCGCCCAGGGGCACGAAGTCGGGAATGAACTGCAGGATGCGGTGGGTGAGCAGGGGCAAGGGCTGGTGGGGGAAGTCGGTGCGGTAGCCGAACTGCTCGAAGGGCACGGAGGAGAGCAGCAGCACGGAGGTGCCGCCCACCTCGTCGAGCCCGTAGATGTGGGGGACGTACTGCTCAGGATGGTCGCGGAGACGCTGGCGGGCCTCGGCGATGAGGGCGTCACGCTCGCCGAACTTGGTGGCGCCGGTGGGGCAGATATCGGCGCAGGCGGTCTGGCGGCCGGCGGCCACGCGGTCGGGACACATGGTGCACTTGCGCACCAGAGGCAGCGCCTTCGACCACTCGTACTTGGGGACGTCGAAGGGGCAGGCCACCATGCAGTAGCGGCAGCCGATGCAGCGGCTGGGCTCGTAGATGACCGGGCCCTCCGGGGTCTTGCGCAGGGCGGCCACCGGGCAGACGGAGGCGCAGGTGGGGTCGTCACAGTTCATGCACAGGCGGCGCATGAACTTGTCGCCGCGGGTCAGGATGG
>DASPRL010000163.1 GCA_035624475.1 Terriglobales bacterium | reverse complement strand
CCCAGCACCAGCCCCCCACCCACGCCCGTGCCCAGGGTCAACATCAGCATGTCGTCCACGTCCTTGGCGGCGCCCAGCCACTTCTCGCCCAGGGCGGCGGCGTTGGCGTCGTTCTCCAAAATCACGCGGGTTGCGAGCCGGCGCTCGATCCCCTGGCGGACCGGGTAATCCTCCCAGCCGGGCAGGTTGGGCGACTGCCGCAACATGCCGGTCTCCATGTCGATGATCCCGGGCACGCCGATGCCGATACCGGCCAGCTTGCTGGTGGCGGCATACCTGCCTGAAACCTGCTGGATGATGGCGCACATCTGGTCCAGGACACCGTGGCGCCCGTGGCCGGTCTCGGTGGGCACCGAAACCTTCTCCAGCAACTTGCCGGCCTCATCCACGGCAGCGATGCGCAGGTTGGTGCCGCCGAGATCGACGCCGATGGCGAAGGTCATGGCTTTGATTCTAGATGCTTCACGTTTCACGTTTCACGTTTCAAGCTACCTGGCGTGAAACTTGAAACGTGAAAGGTGAAGCTTGCCTGCTCCCGGTCAACTCTGGCAATTGGGGCAGTAATGCGCGCTGCGCCCGGCGATCACCACGCGCTTGATCGCCGTCTTGCACACCAGGCAGGGCTCGCCCTCGCGCCCGTAGACGCGGTGCTGGAACTGGAAGAGGCCTTCCTCCCCGCCGGCATCCACGTAGTCGGAGATGGAGGAGCCGCCGGCCTTGATGGCCTGGTTCAGCACGCGCTGCAGCGCCTTGTAAAGTCGGCGCAGCTCTTGCCGGGTGAGCCGCCCGGCATGCCGCCGCGGTCGCACCCCGGCGCGGAAGAGTGACTCGTCGGCGTAGATGTTCCCCACGCCGCGCAGCAGCTTCTGGTTGAGCAGCGCGCTCTTCACCGGGGTCTTGCGCCTGCGAAAGAGGCCGGCGAAGAGCTCGAAGCCGATGTCCATGGGCTCGTGGCCGTCAGGGGCAAACTCCTCATGCACCACCGAGAGCCGGCCGAAGCGCCTCGGGTCCACGAAGCGCAGTTCCCGGCCCGAGGCCAGGCGCAGCACCGCGTGGGTGTGCTTGGGCAGTTCGCTCTCCGGCCTGGCCACCAGCAGCCGTCCGGTCATGCCCAGGTGCACGATCCATTGGCGGCGCGCGCCCTCGCTGTCGAGGTCGAAGACGATATGCTTCCCCACGCGCCGCACCCCGGCGATGCGCGCGCGCTCCAGGGTGGCCTGGATCTCGACAGCAGGCGACTTCAGCGGCTCGGGCTTGGAGCCCAGCCACACCGACTCGATGCGGTCGCCGCGCACCCGCTGCGCCAGCCCGCGCGCGATGGTCTCGACTTCGGGAAGCTCCGGCATGGATTCCACAGTCTATCGAAAAACCGAATCACCCGATGCCCCGATTTCCCGGTTGGCTCCCGATGCGTCCTCACGCTATGATGAATAGGCCTTTCCCGCTCGGTTTCCCTGTAATTCCCGTGAAAAGCCAACCCACGGGCAAGGAGTGTGCGAACGCAGTGAAGACACGACCTCAATCGGGCAAGGGCAAAGTCGCGGTCATCGTCGGGGCCCAGTGGGGAGACGAAGGCAAGGGGAAGATCGTCGACGTTCTCTCCGAGCGCTTCTCCGTGGTGGCCCGTTACGCCGGCGGCCACAACGCCGGCCACACCGTCATCATCAACAACAAGAAGTTCATCCTGCAACTGGTGCCCTGCGGGGTGCTGCGCAAGGGCTGCCGCGCGGTGATCGGCAACGGCGTGGTGCTGGATCCCATCGCCTTCCTCAAGGAGGTGGCGGCGCTGCGCCAGGCCGGGGTGAAGGTGGACGGCAACCTGTTCGTCTCCAACCGCGCTCACGTCATCCTGCCCTACCACCGGCTGATCGAGTTGGCGGCGGAGAACGCGCCCGGGCGAGTGAAGATCGGCACCACCTCGCGCGGCATCGGGCCCGCCTACGAGGACAAGGCCGGCCGCCGCGGCCTGCGGGTCGCCGACCTGCTCGACCTGGCGCTGCTCAAGACCCACATCGAGAACGCCTGCCGCGAGAAGAACATGATCGCGCACGCGCTCTTCAACTCCGATCCCCTCGATCCCGACGGCATGTACCGCGAGTACGCGGCCGTGGCCGAGCAGGTGCGCCCCTTCGTCACCGACACCGCCGCCCTCCTCAACCAGGCCATCCGCCGGGGCGAGTGGGTGCTGTTCGAGGGCGCGCAGGGCACCATGCTCGATATCGACCACGGCACCTATCCCTTCGTCACCTCCTCCAGCGCGACCTCGGGCGGGGCGGTGATCGGGACGGGCGTGGGGCCCACCGCCATCCACTCCGTGATCGGCGTGACCAAGGCCTACTGCACGCGCGTGGGCAGTGGCCCCTTCCCCACCGAACTGCACGACGCCACCGGCGAGAAGCTGCGCGCCAAGGGCCAGGAGTACGGCGCCGTGACCGGGCGGCCGCGCCGCACCGGGTGGATCGACCTGCCCCTGCTGCGCTATTCGGTGATGATCAACGGCATCTCCTGGCTGGTGGTCACCAAACTGGACGTGCTCGACGGGCTGGCCAAGATCCCGGTGTGCGTGGGCTACAAGGTCAAGGGCAAGAAGTTCTCCGCCATCCCCGCGCACGCCAGCGGCTACGACAAGCTGGAGCCGGTGTATGAGATCCTGCCGGGGTGGAAGAAGCCGACGGCCGGCATCCGCGACCTGGCCAGGCTGCCGCAGCCGGCGCGCGACTACCTGCACTTCCTGGAGAAGCAGAGCGGGGCGCGCATCGGAATGATCTCCACCGGGCCCGACCGCGAGCAGACCATCTTCCTCGACGATTTTGCCGCCGAGGTGGGGCGCAGCGCCGCGCTGCTGCGCAAAAAGGAGAGGCGACCATGATCGTTCTTGCGGTCACCTGGAAGGCAAAGCCCGGCCATGAAGCCGAGGTGGCGCGCCTCTTCGCCCTCCAGCAGAAGGAGTCGAGCAAGGAGGCGGGCTGCCGCATGTTTGTCGTGCACCGGCACATGAGCGACCCTGCGCGCTTCTTCCTCTACGAGCAGTACGACGACCAGGCGGCGCTCGACGCTCACCGCGCCTCGTCGCACTTCCGCAAGTATGTGACGGGCGAGCTGCCCAAGGTGGCCGAGCGGGTGGAAGGCGAGCTGTACGAGCCCATGTAGCCGTCAGCCATCAGGCTTCCGCCGTCAGGAAAACCAACCCATCTTGCCTGACCGCTGACGGCTGATGCCTGACCGCTACTTTCGGTCCGCGATCAGCGTGCCGCCGCGGGCGAAGTCTTCCTTCTCCACCTCGACCAGGGCGACGGTGACAGCGTCGCGGCTCGCGCCCGCCTCTTCCACCATGGCGTCGGTGAGGCGCTTCACCAGCTTGCGCTTCTGCTCGCTGGTGCGGCCCTTCAGCAGCGTGACTTGAATATGCGGCATAAGAACGGGCTCCTGCTCTTGCTCCTAGCTCTTAGCTCTTAGCTCTTAGCTCTTAGCTTCAAGCTTCAAGCTAAAGGCTAAGAACTAATAGCTGCTTTACCTCGCCAGCTCGTAGCCGGCGAAGAAGTAGCTGAGCTCGAAGCGGGCGGTGTCGTCGGCGTCGGAGCCGTGGATGGCGTTGGCCTCGATGCTCGACGCCCACTTCTTGCGGATGGTGCCTTCCTTGGCGTTGGCCGGGTTGGTGGCACCCATCAACTCGCGCAGGTCGGCGATGGCGTTCTCCTTCTCCAGCGCCAGCACGATCATAGGCCCGCTCGACATGAACGTGGTCAGGGAGTTGAAGAAAGGCTTGCCCGCGTGCACCGCGTAGAAGCCCTCCGCCTGCTCTTTGGTGATCTCGAGCATCTTCATGCCCAGGATGCGGAAGCCCTTCTGCTCGAGCGTGAGCAGGATGTCGCCGGCGGCGTTCTTCTTGACCGCATCCGGCTTGATGATCGACAGCGTGCGTTCCAGAGTTTTCATAGATGAGTTCCCGGTTCCCAGTCTTGGGAGCAGGCTGGGAAGTTGACGTCACAAGCTAAGAGCTAACAGCTAAGAGCTTCTTCACGCCCGCGCGCCGGCGCCCAGGGCGGCGATCACGGTCTCGCCGATCTCCGCCGGGGTCTTGCAGACGCGGATGCCCGCTGCCTGCAGCGCCTTCATCTTCTCGGCGGCGGTGCCGTGCCCGCCGGAGATGATGGCGCCGGCGTGGCCCATGCGGCGTCCCGGAGGCGCGGTCTGCCCGGCGATGAAAGCCACCACCGGCTTCTTGACGTGCGCCTGCACGTACTCCGCCGCGGTCTCCTCGGCGTTGCCGCCGATCTCGCCGATCATCACGATGGCCTCGGTCTGCGGGTCCTTGTTGAACAGCTCCAGCGCGTCTACGAAATTCGTGCCAATGATGGGGTCGCCGCCGATGCCGAGGGCGGTGGACTGTCCCATCCCGCGCAGCGTGATCTGGTGCACCGCCTCGTAGGTCAGCGTCCCCGAGCGCGAGACGATGCCCACGTTGCCCTCGCGGTGGATGTGCCCCGGCATGATGCCGAGCTTGCACTTCCCCGGCGAGATGATGCCCGGGCAGTTGGGACCGATCAGGCGCGAGCGCCGCGTCTGCAGGAACTCCCAGGCGCGCACCATGTCGAGGGTGGGGATGCCCTCGGTGATGCACACGATCAGCTCGATCTCGGCGTCGGCGGCCTCCATGATGGCGTCGGCGGCGAAGGGCGGGGGCACGAAGATGACCGAGGCGTCGGCGCCGGTCCTGTCCACCGCTTCCTGCACGGTGTTGAAGACGGGCCAGCCTTCGTGAGTGGTGCCGCCCTTGCCCGGCGTCACTCCGCCCACGATCTTCGTTCCGTAGTCGGCGCAGGCCTTGGCGTGAAAGGTGCCTTCCTTGCCGGTCAGCCCCTGCACGATCACCTTGGTCGACTTGTCGATCAGGATGCTCACTCGGCTACGCTCCCTTGGCCGCGGCCACGACCTTCTCCGCCGCGTCCTTCATGGTCTCGGCCACGATGAAGTTCAGCCCGGACTCCTTCAGGATCTTGCGACCCTGCTCCACGTTGGTGCCCTCCAGGCGCAGCACGATGGGCAACTGGATGTGGGTCTTCTGCGCGGCCTCGACCACGCCGTTGGCCAGCGTGTCCACGCGCAGGATGCCCCCGAAGATGTTGATCAGCACCGCCTTCACGTGCCGGTCGCTAAGCAGGATCTCGAAGGCGTGGGTGACCTGCTCGGCGTTGGCGCCGCCGCCTACGTCCAGGAAGTTGGCCGGGCGCCCGCCGGCGTACTGGATGATGTCCATGGTGGACATGGCCAGGCCGGCGCCGTTCACCATGCAGCCCACGTTGCCGTCGAGCTTGATGTAGTTCAACCCGTACTTCGAGGCCTCGACCTCGAGAGGGTCTTCCTCGGTGATGTCGCGCAACTCGCGCAGCTCTTTATGGCGGAAGAGCGCGTTGTCGTCGAAGTTGATCTTGGCGTCGAGCGCGTAGAGCTTGCCGTCCTTGGTGGTGATGAAGGGATTGATCTCGGCCAGCGACGAATCGGTCTGCTCGAAGGCGCGGTAGAGCGCGCTCATGAACTGCACTGCCTGGTTGATCAGCGCCCCGCCCAGCCCCAGCCCGAAGGCCAGCTTGCGCGCCTGGAAGGCCTGGAAGCCCACGCTGGGGTCCACGTGCTCCTTGAGGATGGCCTGGGGATTCTCGGCGGCCACCTGCTCGATCTCCATGCCGCCCGCGGCCGAGGCCATGAAGACCGGGCGCGCCTCGGTGCGGTCGATCACGATACCCAGGTAGAGTTCGCGTTCGATGGGCAGGGTCTCCTCGATCAGCAGCCGGCGCACGATGCGCCCTTCGGGCCCGGTCTGGTGGGTGACCAGCGTCATGCCCAGGATCTTGGAGGCGATTTCGCTGGCCTCTTCCACCGACTTGGCCAGCTTGACGCCGCCGCCCTTGCCGCGGCCTCCAGCGTGGATCTGCGCTTTCACCACCACGCCCTGGGCGCCGGCGGCGAACAGCTTCCTGGCCGCCGCCTCCGCCTCTTCGCGGGTGGCGGCCATCTCGCCGCGGGGCACGGGCACGCCGTACTTGGCGAGGATCCCCTTGGCCTGGTATTCGTGGATTTTCATTCCGGCTTTCCGTGGAGCGGGAGTCCGCTGCTGCATCCAACCGCAGGGAGCAAACTCTTGATTCTATAGGACGTGCCCGGGAGGGGCAAATGCCGCGGTTGTCAGCCGCGCCCCACCTAGGATACTGTCACTTGATTCCATGATCCCCGAGGCGCTGCACAAGATCGCCAACCACCGCCAGGCGCTGACGCGCGAGGAAGCGCGCGCGGTGATGACGGAGATCCTCGCCGGCCAGGCCTCCGACGCCCAGATCGGCGCGCTCCTGGTGGCGCTGCACATGAAGGGCGAGACGGTGGAGGAGATCGTGGGCTTCGCCGAGGCCATCCGCGCCGCCGCCACTCCCCTGCCCATCGCCGCCGACTCCACCATCGACGTGAGCGGCACCGAGCGCGAGGCCCTGATCGACACCTGCGGCACCGGGGGCGACGCCTCCGGCACCTTCAACATCTCCACCGCCACCGCGCTCACCGTGGCCGGCTGCGGCGTGCGCGTGGCCAAGCACGGCAACCGTAGCGCCACCTCCAAGTGCGGCTCCGCCGACGTGGTCGAGGCCCTGGGCGTGCACCTGGTCCTGCCCCCGGCGCGCATCGCCGAGTGCCTGGAGAAGGTGGGCATCGCCTTCCTCTTCGCCGTCGCCATGCACGCGGCCATGAAGTACGTGCAGCCGGCGCGCCGCGAACTGCAGTTGCGCACCGTCTTCAACCTGCTGGGCCCGCTCACCAACCCGGCGCATGCCTCCGCACAGGTGGTGGGCGTCTATTCCGAGGATCTGGTGGAGAAGCTGGCCGAGGCGCTGCGCCTGCTGGGCCTGAAGCGCGCGCTGGTGGTGCACGGCGAGGACGGGCTGGACGAGATCACCATCACCGGCAGGACCAAGATCGCGGAATTGCGCGAGGGCCGCGTGCGCACCTTCCAGGTCCAGCCCGAAGACCTGGGTCTCGAGCGGGCCACGCTGGCCGACATCTCGGGCGGCGACGCGCAGCAAAACGCCGCGATCATCCGCGAGATCCTGGCGGGCAAGAAGTCGCCGCGGCGCGACGTCGTGCTGCTGAACGCCGCCGCCGCTCTGGTGGCCGCGGGCCAGGCC
>DASPRL010000162.1 GCA_035624475.1 Terriglobales bacterium | reverse complement strand
CTGATCGAGCGCGGGAGTCAGCCCGGCCTTTCTGTAGTACTCGGTCACGACCTTCGAGCCGGGCGCGAGTGAGGTCTTGACCCAGGCGGGCGGCTTGAGCCCGCGCTCGACGGCCTTCTTGGCCAGGAGGCCTGCGGCCATCATCACCGATGGGTTCGAAGTGTTGGTGCAGGAGGTGATGGCGGCGATGACCACGGAGCCGTGGCGCAGGCGGTCGCCGTTCTTAGCGGCTTCGGCTTTGACCTGCACGCCCGGGCGCACCAGCGAGGGGAGCGCCTTCTGGAACGATTCCGGCACCTGGGGCAGCGCGACGCGGTCCTGCGGGCGCCGTGGCCCGGCCACGCTGGGCACCACCTTGCCCAAGTCGAGTTCGAGGGTGTCGGAGTAGATGACGCCGGCGTTGTCTCCAGCCCACAGTCCCTGCTTCTTGCAGTAGGCCTCGACGAGCGCGACCTGCTCCTCGCTGCGCCCGCTGAAGCGCAGGTAGCGCAGCGTCTCCTGATCCACGGGGAAGATGCCGCAGGTGGCGCCGTACTCCGGCGACATGTTGGCGAGGGTGGCGCGGTCGGCCACCGGCAGCGCGGCCAGCCCGGGACCGAAGTACTCGACGAACTTCCCCACCACGCCCTTCTTGCGCAGCATCTCGGTGACGGTGAGCACGAGGTCGGTGGCGGTGGAGCCCTCGGGCAGGCGCCCGGTCAGGCGGAAGCCCACCACGTCCGGGATGAGCATGGAGACAGGCTGGCCCAGCATGGCAGCCTCGGCCTCGATGCCGCCCACGCCCCAGCCCAGCACCCCCAGCCCGTTGATCATGGTGGTGTGGGAGTCGGTACCCACCAGCGTATCGGGATAGGCGCGGGCGCCGCCGGCGTTCTCCTTGGCGACGAAGACCACGCGCGCCAGGTACTCCAAGTTGACCTGGTGGACGATGCCGGTGTCCGGGGGCACGACCTTGAAATTGCGGAAGGCCTGCTGCCCCCAGCGCAGGAAGGCGTAACGCTCCTGGTTGCGCTGGAACTCGAGGGCGGCGTTGAGGTCGAAGGCCTTGGGCGTGCCGAACTCGTCCACCTGCACGGAGTGGTCGATCACCAGCTCGGCCGGCTGCAGCGGGTTGATCTGCTTGGGATCACCGCCGAGCGAGCGCATGGCGTCGCGCATGGCGGCCAGGTCCACCACCGCGGGCACGCCGGTGAAGTCCTGCAAGAGCACGCGCGCAGGCGTGAAGGCGATCTCGGTCGATCCGCCCTTGCCGTTCCACGAGGCCAGGGCGCGGATTTCTTCTGCCCTGACGGTGCGGCCGTCCTCGGTGCGCAGCAGGTTCTCGAGCAGGATGCGGAGGGAAAAGGGCAGATGAGTGGTCTTCAGGCCTTGCTTATCGAGCGCGTCCAGGCGGTGGATCTCGTAGTCGGTCGAGCCGGAGCGGAGCTTGGCGCGGCTGTTGAAGCTGTTCATGGCGCCTCCGAAGGGAACTCGCAAACCATTCAGTATCGTTCTTTTGATGCGGAGGGAGCAAGCAAGGGCGCGGCGCAGCGGAGTGGGCCGTCCGAACGGCATATAATCGCCGCGAGTCAGAGCCATGGCAACCAGGGACCCACAGAGCCGGCCGGTGTCGCTGGAAGGGCTGCACAGCACCGTGGAGGTGCCGCACCACCACGCGGGCTTCTGGGAGCAGTGGCGCGCCTTCGTCGGGCCGGCCATCCTGGTGAGCGTCGGCTACATGGATCCCGGAAACTGGAGCACCGACCTGCAGGGCGGGGCGCAGTTCAGGTACAACCTGCTATGGGTGATCGCGCTGGCCAGCCTGATGGCCATCTTCATGCAGGTGATCGCGGCGCGACTGGGTGTGGTCACGGGCAAGGACCTGGCACAGTGCTGCCGCGACTGGTATCCGCGCTGGACGCGCTGGCCCAACTGGCTGCTCAGCGAGATCGCCATCGGCGCTTGCGACCTGGCCGAGGTGCTGGGCAGCGCGGTCGCCCTCAACCTGCTCTTTCACATCCCCCTGCTATGGGCGGTCATCATCACCGGGCTGGACGTGCTGCTGCTGCTGGCCCTGCAGCGCTTCGGGATGCGCACCATCGAGGCCATCGTGCTGCTGCTGGTGGCCACCATCGGGCTGTGCTACTTCCTGGAGATCTTTGTCCTGCCGCAGACCCAGCCCAGCTTCCTGGAGATGGGGCGGGCGCTGGTCTCGCCGCACTTCCGC
>DASPRL010000161.1 GCA_035624475.1 Terriglobales bacterium | reverse complement strand
GCGGTTCTTCTTCATTTGCACGGGAGCGCCGAAAACGTCGAGCGCGCCTTCCGCCAGCGCCCGCTCCATCACGTAGCCGAAGAGCTGCGGGTTCAGGTCGTCGAGATTGGCTTCCAGCACCGCCACCAGGTCGCTCGCAGTCTCGGCGCGAGCCTGCGCCTCGCCCACCGTCAGCCGCAGCACGTTGGGCTGGCCGTGGAGGTTGCGCGTGCCCGCTCCGTAGCCGCTCTTCTCGATCTTCATGGCAGGGAAGGGAGCGAAGCGGCCGGCCAGCACGCTCACGATGGCCGCGCCCGTGGGCGTGACCAGCTCCGCCTCGACCCCCGAGGAATACACCGGCGCGCCCGCCAGCAGCTTGAGCGTGGCCGGCGCGGGCACGGGAAAGGTCCCGTGCGCGCACTCCACCGTGCCGCCGCCTACGTTCAGCGGTGAGCACACCCACTCGTCCACCCCCAGGGCCTCGGCGCCCGCAGCCGCGCCCACGATATCCGCCAGCGCGTCCGCCGCGCCCACTTCGTGAAAGTGGATCTTCTCGATCGAGACGTTGTGGATCTCCGCCTCCGCTTGGCCCAGCCTCTCAAAGATGGCCGCCGCCGTCTTCTTCGCGCCCGCGCTGATCCCGGCGTGCCGGATGATCTCGCGGATCTCCTTCAGCCCGCGGCCGTGCTCGTGTGGAACCGCCGCCCCAGGCTGTGCGGGAGAATCCTGGTGGCGATGATGCCCATGGTCATGGCCGTGCCCCTGCCGGCGCGGCTTGTCCTTCGCACCCGCTACGATCACATCCACCTTGGTGGCGCGGATGCCGCTGCGTTCCGCCCGGCTGATCTCCAGATGCGCCCCCACGCCCAGCGCCGCCACCGTCTTCTGCAACAGCGCCGGCGACACGCCCGCATCCAGCAGCGCGCCTAGGAACATGTCGCCGCTGATGCCGCTGAAGCAATCGAGGTAAGCGATTCGCATGGAAGATGTCGGAGGTTGGCGCCGCCAGCCGAGGCTCCCATCATAGGCAGCTTGCGCGCGGGCGTCAAACGGGCGGCCCGCGCCGCTTTGCTATAATCTCTCGTTTCTTCAGTCACTTACGGAGCTTCCGGATTGTACCGCGACTTCCAGCTTCGCCTGGCCGCCAGCATGCGCGACTTCCTGCGCCGCCAGTACTCGCTCGACCTGCCGCAACTGGTGGTGGAGCAGCCCCCGCGCGTGGACTTGGGCGAGTACGCCCTGCCGCTCTCCTTCGACCTGGCCAAGCGCCTGCGCAAGCCGCCGCGCAAGATCGCGGAGGAGATCGTCGCCGGGCTGGGCGCGGTCGAGGGCTTCGAGAAACTCGAGGTCGCGGGCGCCGGCTACATCAACGCCCGGATGAAGCGCGGCGAGCTGGCAGCGGCCCTGGCCGCGGGCTCTGAGCCTGCGTCCTCCGCCCAGGTCCGCGTCCAGCGCTCCGGCGAGAAGATCCTGGTCGAGCACACTTCCATCAATCCCAACAAGGCGGCGCACATCGGGCACCTGCGCAACGCCATCCTGGGCGACACCTTCGTGCGTTTGCTGCAGGCCGCCGGCTACCCCGTAGACGTCCAGAATTACATCGACAACACCGGGGTGCAGGTGGCCGACGTGGTGGTGGGCTTCACGCGCCTGGAGAAGAAGTCGAAGGCCGAGATCGAGAAGCTGGCCGCCACCGACCCGCGCCTGGACTACACCTGCTGGGACCTCTACGCCCGCGTCTCGCAGTGGTACGAGCAGGACAAGGCCAACCTCGCCGCCCGCGCCGAGGCCCTGCACGCGATCGAGCGCGGCGGCAACGAATTGGCCGAGATCGCCGGGCTCATCTCCACCGCCGTCCTGCGCCGCCACCTGGAAACCATGGACCGCCTGGGCATCGAGTACGACTTCCTGCCCCGCGAGAGCGAGATCCTCCGCCTGCACTTCTGGAATCTCGCCTTTGAGCAGATGAAGCAGAAGGGCGTGCTCTACCTGGAGTCTCAGGGCAAGAACGCGGGCTGCTGGGTGATGAAGCGCCCGGCGGCGGCGGGCAAGGCCGAGGAGGGCGAGGAAGACACCAAGGTCATCGTGCGCTCCAACGGCACCGTGGGCTACGTGGGCAAGGACATCGCCTACCACCTGTGGAAGTTCGGGCTGCTGGGGCGCGACTTCGGCTACCGCCGCTTCTACCGCTATCCCAACGGGCGCGACTGCTGGATCTCGGCGGAGTCGGGCGAGCCCGAGCACCCGCACTTCGGGGGCGTGGCCGCCATCTACAACGTCATCGACTCGCGGCAGAACGAGGCCCAGAACACCGTGCGCGAGGCCCTGGCCAGCATGGGCTTCACCCACGAGGCCGAGCGCTACACCCACTTCTCCTACGGCCCGGTGGCGCTTACGCCGCACTGCGCCGCCGAATTGGGCTATCCCTTGACCGAGGACGACTGGGCACGCGCCTCCATCGAGGTCTCCGGGCGCAAGGGCTTCGGGGTGAAGGCCGACGATCTCATCGATACGCTCATCGCTTCGGCGAAGAAAGAAGTGGACCCGCGGCATCCCGAGTTGAGCGAAGAGGAACGAGCCGGCATCGCCCGGCAGATCGCCGTGGGCGCGCTGCGCTACTTCATGCTGAAGTTCACCAAGGGCTCGCTCATCGCTTTCGACTTCAAGGAGGCGCTCAGCTTCGAAGGCGAGACCGGGCCCTACTGCCAGTACGCCGTCGTCCGCGCCAGCA
>DASPRL010000160.1 GCA_035624475.1 Terriglobales bacterium | reverse complement strand
CCTTGCTGCCGCATCTCCTGGGCCCGTTGGCGCATTTCCTCGCCGCTCAGCCCGGCCAGGGTGGCGCTGGCGGCGGTTCCCGAGACCGCCACCGACTCGGTGGCGCTGTCGGCGGAGACACCGGGCATGCCCAGGCCCTCGCTGCCGGCCTGGCCGCCGCCCTCGCCCCCGCTCGCGCTTTCGCCGCCCTCCTGCAGTTGCGCGCTGAGGCTCTGGAAGCCGGAAGTGGCCTGCTGCGCGGCCTGCGCCTGCTGCTGCTTGGCCGCCGCCTGTGCCCGGGAGAGCAGGATGAGTTCCAGGTCCACGCGCGCCGAGCGGTTGGCGGCGTTGATGAGCACTTCCTTGGTGACCGGCGCGAAGGCGGCCAACTGCGCCCGCACCACGTAGCGCCCGTCCGCGGGCACGTGCAGCGCGTAGCTGCCGTCCAGATCGGTGGAGGTCACGGCCTTCTGCCCGGTGAGCGTGTTGGCCGCGGAGATCGCCACCCCGGGCAGGGGCATGTTCCCGGACTTCACTATTCCCTGGATGTCGCCGCCCGCAGGCGCCGCCGGCGGCGCCTGGGCGCGCAGCGAAGGCATGGCCAGCGCCAGGAAGATGGCGAGCCAGGGCAGGGCGCTGCGGCGCGGGTCTCCCTGCGACGGGGGATGGAGAAGGCCTGGCCTCAACGCGGTGGCGGCCCCTCCTGCGGCGGTCCGCCCATGCGCAGGCCCTCGCGGACATCACCCACGTTCAGCACCGCCGGGACGAAGGTGCCGTTCTTGAGCGCTCCCCGGCCATAGACGCGATCGCCGGGCTTGATGTCGGCCAGAGTGATGCTCTCGCCCTGCTTCTGGAAGGAGGTGTTCTCGTCCACCTCGATGGTCTGCGTCTGTCCGTCGACGCGCAGGATGGTGAGCTTGACCCCGTCGATGGACTTGACTTCGCCCACGATGAACTCCTTGCCCAGACCCTCGCGGAAGCGGGCTTCCATGGCGGGGCGGGCAGCCACCACCTCGGCGGTCCAGGTGTTCTCGCCGGCGGGCGTACCTCGTACCACCACCGCCTCGCCCACCTTGAAGTCGGCGAGCTTGGCGTCCTTCTGATCGCGGCGGTAGCGGGTCGCGTCGGTCAGCTTGACCGTGACCGTCTTGCCGTCGATGGTGCGCAGCACCAGGGTGTCCTTGTCGATGGAGGTGATGGTCCCGCCCGTTCCCTGGAAGCGCTGGCCCTGCGGGCCGCGCGGCCCACGCTGGCCCTGGGACGGAGGCGCATCCTGCGCCCGCACCGCCGGTCCGCTCAGCGCCGCGCAGCAGGCGACGATCGCAAACGTCAACACGCCAGTCAGATGCCTCTTCATGAAACCTCCGCCGCGCGGATTGGCCGTGGGCGGCCAGAAGACCTTACATCTTAATACCCGCGAAGGTCAGGAAAGTTGCTAGTTTGGGACGGATTACGCGGGCAGCGAAGGATGTCGGCCAATCCAGCCGGCACTGCGCTCGTAGGCGTGCGCCAGGCCCAGCACCGCCGCCTCGCCGCCCGCGGGGCCGATGATCTGCAGCCCCACCGGCAGACCGGCCGCGGTGAAGCCGCAGGGCAGGGAAAGGGCGGGCAGGCCCAGGACATTGAAGGGCCGCGTGTTGCGCAGCATCCGCATCTCGCGCGGCCGCAATTCCTGCGGGTTCTCTTCCAATTCCGCGAAGCTCGGCGCCGGGACGGGCGTCGTCGGGGTGACCACCAGGTCGACTCCGGAGAAGATCCTTCCCGCTTCCCGCCGCAAGTGCTCTAATTCGTGCCGCTTCTCCAGGTAGGCGGCGGCGCTGACCTCCGCGCCGGTGCGGATGCGCCGCAGCGTCTCGGGATCGTACTGCTCCGCGTGCTCCGCCACCAGCCGCGCGTGATAGGCCCAGGCCTCGGCGGTCATGACGGTGCGGTCGGCATCCACCGGCACCGTTACCTCGCGCATTTCCTTCACCAGCCCGGCGAGGAGTTGCAGGGCCTTCTCGATCGCGCTGGAAACCTCGGGGTCGAGCCCCGCAAAGAAGAACTCTCGCGCCACACCCAGCCGCAGCGAGGATGTCCTTCCCTTCAAGGCGGCGCCGTAATCGGCGACCGGGACGGGCTGGCTGCCGACGTCCTCGGGATCGTAGCCTGCGATCGCAGCCAGCACCGCCGCGGCATCGGCCACAGTGCGCGTCATGGGGCCGACGTGGTCGTAGGACCACGCCAGCGGGATCACTCCGCGCGCGCTCACCAGGCCGTACGTGGGCTTCAGCCCCACGATGCCGCAGCAGGCCGCGGGCAAACGGATGGAGCCGGCGGTATCGGTGCCCAGCGCGGCATAGCACATCCCCGCCGCCACCGCCGCCGCCGAGCCCGACGACGAGCCTCCGGTGATGCGCGCCGGGTCCCAGGGATTACGCGCTGCCTCGAAATGGCCGATGATTCCGCTGCCGCCGTAGGCGAACTCGTGCAGGTTGAGCTTACCCAGCAGCACCGCTCCCGCCTCCTTCAGTCTTCGCACTACCTCGGCATCATGCCGCGGTACCCGCTCGGCGAAGACAGCGCTGGCTGCCGTCGTCCTGGTCCCGGCGGTGTCGATCAGGTCCTTGAGCGCGATGGGGATGCCGTGCAGCAGGCCTCGCCGCTCCCCGCGTGCGATCTCCCGCTCCGCCGCGCGCGCCTGCTCCAGCGCCGCTTCCGCGGTCACCGTGAGGAAGGCGTTCAGCACCGGGTTCAGCGCCTCGATGCGCTTCAGGCAGGCACGCGTAAGTTCAACGGGCGACACCGCCTTCTTGCGCAGCAGCGCCGACACCTCCGTGAGGCTCAGGAGGTGCCGCGCGCCGGCCGTCTCCGCTTTCGCAGGCTTGCTCGCCATGGCAGCCAGACCAGTCTAACGGAGAGCGCGCTGGTGTGTGTGGCAGGCTGGCCGGCGCTATAATCCTCGGTCCCGCTCCGCGAGCGGGCCCAGGTGAGCCATGAGCAAGAAGATCTTCTCCCTCCTGCTGTTCGCCCTTATCGTCCTCCCCGCCTTTGCCCAGAGCGAGAAGCCCGTGCTGGCGCATCACCCCACCATGAACCAGACGGAGGTGGTCTTCTCCTACGGCGACGACCTGTGGGCGGCGCCGCGCGCCGGCGGCGAGGCCCATCCCCTGACCACCGGTCCGGGCGCCAAGACCGACCCCATCTTCTCGCCCGATGGCCGCTGGATCGCCTTCACCGGGAATCTGGGCGGCAATGTCGACGTCTATGTGATGCCCGCCGAGGGCGGCGTGCCCCGGCGGCTCACCTGGCATCCCGGGCCCGACGCCGCGGTCGGCTGGACCCCGGACGGCAAGGAAGTCCTCTTCGCCTCCTTGCGCAACAGCTACGAGAATTTTCCACGCCTGTTCACCGTGCCGGTGAGCGGAGGATTCCCCACCCAGATCCCGCTGCCGGAGGCGCGGGAGGGCTTCTACTCGCCCGATGGCAAGCATCTCGCCTACGTGCCCGTCAACAACTGGAGTCTGCGCCTCGCCTGGAAGCGCTATCGCGGCGGCCGCCAGGCGCGGGTGTGGATCGCCGCCCTCGCCGACTCCAGCATCGTCAAGGTGCCGCGCGAGGACTCCAACGACTACAACCCCATGTGGATCGGCGACAAGGTCTATTTCCTCTCCGACCGCAACGGCCCCATCTCGCTCTTCTCCTATGATCCCGCCAGCGGCAAGGTGAGCGAGATGGTGCACGCCGACACCGACATCAAGGTGGCCAGCGCCGGCCCCGGCGCCATCGTCTACGAGCAGGTGGGCTCTCTGCACATCTTCGACCTGGCCAGCGGCAAGTCCAGCGAGCTGCGCGTCAGCGTCGCCGCCGACCTGCCCGGCCTGCGGCCCCGCTTCGAGAAGGTGGGCGAGCGCATCGTGAACTACAACCTGTCGCCCACCGGCCAGCGCGCCGTCTTCGAGGCCCACGGCGAGATCCTGACCGTGCCCGCCGACAAGGGCGACATCCGCGACCTCACCAACACCACGGGCGCGGCCGAGCGCGATCCCGCCTGGTCCCCGGACGGCAAGTGGATCGCCTACTTCTCCGACCAGTCCGGCGAGTACGCCCTCTACCTGCGCTCCCAGGACGGCATGGGCGAGGCCCGCCGCATCGACTTGGGCACGCCGCCCTCCTTCTTCTATTCGCCGGTGTGGTCGCCGGACTCGAAGAAGATCCTCTACCACGACAAGCGACTGCAGCTCTGGTACGTGGACGTCTCCACCCCTGGCACCGCGCCCGTGCTGGTGGATACCGACTACTACGAGGCCCCCGACCATTCCCTCAATCCCGCCTGGGCGCCCGACAACCGCTGGATCGCCTACACCAAACAGCTTCCCAGCCACATGCGCGCGGTCTTCGTGTACTCGCTGGAGACCGGCAAGAGCACCCAGATCACCGACGGCATGAGCGACGCTCGCTACCCCGTCTTCGACAAGGACGGCAAGTACCTCTACTTCACAGCCTCCACCAACATCGGGCCTACCCAGGGCTGGCTCGATCTCTCCAGCTTCGGCCGGGCGGTCACCCGCAGCGTGTACGTGGTGGTGCTGCGCAAGGACCTGCCCTCGCCCCTGGCTCCGCAGAGCGACGAGGAGAAGGTCGCCGAAGCCAAGCCCGAGGCTGAGAAAGCCGCGGCCGCTCCTCCCGCCAACGGCGGAGAAGAGCCCGCCAAGAAAGAGGAGGAGAAGAAGCCGGCCAAGAAGGAGCCGGCGGCGGTGCGCATCGATTTCGAGGGCATCGGCCAGCGCATCCTGGCCCTGCCCATCCCCGCACGCAACTTCCAGGGCGTCTTCGCCGGTGAGGCCGGCACCATCTTCCTGGTGGAGACCGCGGCGCTCCCGCTCGAGCGGGGAGACTTTGGGGTCGGCGCCCTAGACCGCTTCGAGCTGGGGCCGCGCCATTTCGCCAAGCTGCTCGACGGGGTCAGCAACTTCGCCGTCTCCACCGATGGCAAGAAGCTGCTCTACAGCCTGGGGCTGGGACCGGCCACCAAGTGGTTCATCGCCCCCGCGCCTCCGCCCACGCCGCCCTCCGGTCCCGCTCCCGAAGCCGCGCCCCGCCTCAACGGGCGCATGCTCCGGACCGACGGCATGCAGGTCTGGGTGGATCCCCGCGCCGAGTGGCAGCAGGAATACCGCGAGGTGTGGCGCGTCGAGCGCGACTTCTTCTACGCCTCCAACCTGCACGGCGTGAACTGGCAGAAGGCGGAGAAGTACTACCAGCCCTTCATCGACGGCGCCGCCAGCCGCTACGACGTCGACTACATCTTCAACGACATGCTGGGCGAGCTGACTGTCGGCCACATGTACATCACTTCGTCTCCGCCGCCCGAATCCGACCAGCCTCCCACCGGCCTGCTGGGCGCCGAGTACAGCATCGAGAACGGGCGCTACCGCTTCACCAAGGTCTATGAGGGCGAGAACTGGAATCCGGAGCTGCGCGCGCCCCTCACCGGCCCCGGGGTGAACGTCGCCGCCGGCGAGTACCTGCTGGCGGTGAACGGCCGCGAACTCACCGCCTCCGACAACCTCTTCAGTTTCTTCCAGGGCACGGCCGGTAAGCAGACCGTGCTCAAAGTCGGGCCCGATCCCACCGGCAAGGGCGCACGCGAGGTCACCGTGGTGCCCATCCCCAACGAGCGCAACCTCCGGCTGCGCGACTGGATGGACTCCAACCGCCGCAAGGTGGAGGAACTCAGCGGCGGCAAGGTCGCCTACGTCTACTTCCCCGACACCGCCGTGGGCGGCTACAGCAACCTGAACCGCTACTACTTCGCCCAGGTGGGCAAGCCGGCGGTCGTGCTGGACGAGCGCTTCAACCACGGAGGCGCCGCCGCCGACTACATCATCGATGTCCTCCGCTTGCGCCTCGACAACTACTGGTACACCCGCGAGGGCCACACCTTCACCACCCCCCAGGGCGCCATCTTCGGGCCCAAGGTGATGATCACCAACATGTACGCCGGCTCTGGCGGCGACGCCCTGCCCTGGTACTTCCGCCACGAGAAGATCGGGAAGCTCATCGGCACGCGCACCTGGGGCGGCCTGGTCGGCATCTACGACTACCCCGAGTTCATGGATGGCGGTGGCGTCACCGCGCCCCGCGTCGCCTTCTACAACCCCGACGGCGAGTGGGACGTCGAGAACCATGGCGTGCCCCCGGACATCGAGGTCGAATACTCGCCCCAGGCCTGGCGCCAGGGCCACGACCCGCAGTTGGAGAAGGCAGTGGAGGTGGTGATGGAAGAACTCAAGGCGAACCCGCCCAAGACGGTCCCGCCTCCCGCCTTCCCCGACTACCATCCCGGAGGCTGGCCGAAGTAGTGATGGGAGCTGGTTTCCAGAGGAGCGGGCGCGGCCACCACCGCGCTCGCTCCGGATGCGCTAATATAAGTGCCTTGAAGGAGCCCGCATGAGCAGCAGCACGCCCCCGCCCCCCGGTTCGCCGCGCAAGGTGTTTTGCGTGAAGTTCCAGCGCGAGATGCCCGGGCTGGACGAGCCTCCCTTCGACGGGCCCCTGGGCCAGAAGATCTTCGAGAACGTCTCCCGCGACGCCTGGGCCATGTGGGGCGAGCACTGCAAGATGATCCTGAACGAGTACCGGCTCAACCCCGCCAATCCCCGCGACCAGGAGGTCCTGGTCAAGGCTCTGGAACAGTTCTTCTTCGGCGAGGGTGCCGCCCTGCCCGCCAACTACGTTCCGCCCCAGGCCAAGCACTGATCGGAGCGGCCCTACCGCGCCGGCGCACCGCCGGCCGTGGAGCCGAAGGAGAACGCATTGTCCACGTTGGCGTAGGGCGCCCCGCCCACTTCCACGTAGGGATACACGAAGAAGTTCAGCGGTGGGCCCTGCTGCCGCGGGGTGAGCGTCAGGTCGCGGCCTAGCGTGAACTGCACTCGCTGCGTGTCCAAGGTCCCGAAGAAGTAGTCGTGCTTGGCCTTGTCCTTCCAAGCCTCGGAGATGTCCACCGGCACCCAACCGTGACCGGGAACGTAGAAGTCCGCCCAGCAGTGGTAACCGGCGATCTGCCCCGCGTCCTTGTCGGTGGGCACGGGGAAGCCGATCTCGAAGC
>DASPRL010000159.1 GCA_035624475.1 Terriglobales bacterium | reverse complement strand
GGCGGTGGGCACTCCCTTCGCCCTGGGGGTGATGGTGCGCTCGCTGGTGCGCAACTTCCTCGCCGCCGACATGGGCCTGGAGTGCGCCATCCTGCTGGGCGTGGTGGGAGGCCGCATCTGCGGCGTGGTGGGCGGCGCCTTCGTCGCCATTCCCGCCCTGGTGGCGGGCGAGTGGCTGACCTTGCCCATGAACCTGCTGGCCGGCTTCATGTCCGGCGAATTGCGCGACATCTGCAAGAACCGCGAGGACATCTGGACCTTCACTCCCTTCGTGGACCTCAGCGTCTACCGCTGGATCCGCCGCATGCTCACCCGCCCCTCGCTGGAATGGCAGAGCACCTTCTTCGCCGTGATCCTGGGGCTGGAGTACGTGCGCATGCTGCTCTCCCGGGAGTTCCCTGGGCGTATCTTCGCCATGTACTTCCCCGGCTGGGAGATGCACCTGGCCATCCTGGCCGCCGGCGTGGCCTCCATCGCCATTCCTCTGAAGGTCTGGAACAACACCCGCATCGAGCGCAAGCTGGAGGAGCAGGAGCGATTGCTGTTGCAGGCGCGCATGGAGGCGCTGCAAAGCCAGATCAATCCTCACTTCCTCTTCAATACCCTGAACTCCATCGCCTCGCTGGTGCGCTTCGACCAGGAGGCGGCGCGCGAGCTGATCGTGAAGCTGGCCAGCATCCTGCGGCGGTTGCTGCGCAAGAACGAGGCCTTCGTACTGCTGCGCGAAGAGGTGGAGTTCGTCGACGACTACCTCGACATCGAGGTGGCGCGCTTCGGGCGCGACAAGCTGCGCGTCCTCAAGGAGCTGGACCCGGGCTCGCTGGAAGCGCTGGTGCCCAGCATGCTGCTGCAGCCTATCGTGGAGAACGCGGTCAAGCACGGCCTGGCTCCCAAGATCGACGGCGGCAGCATCACCCTGCGCAGCCGCATCGCCGAGGGCAAGCTCTTCCTGGATGTCGAGGATGACGGCGTGGGCATGAGCAGCGAGCCCGGGAGCAGCGGCATCGGCATGCCCAATGTGACCGAGCGCCTCAAGGTGCTCTACGGCGACACCGCCAAGATGCGCGTCGAGAGCCGCTCCGGCGCCGGCACCCGCGTCGAATTGGAGCTCCCCATCCTGCAGGTCCCAGAAGGCGTGGGCGAGCCCGACTCGGTGGCTTCCGCCCTCTACGCCGCCCGCTCCAGCACCCCGCGGTAGAACGCCTCGTACCTGGGGATCACGTCGTTCGAGCAGAAGCGCTTGCGGGCCTCCCGCCGCGCCACCTGGCCCATCTCCCGCAGCCGGTCCTGGTCGCGGAGGATCTCGACCGCATAGCGCGCCATGGTGTCCACGTCGCCGACGTCAGCCAGGAAGCCGGTCTTGCCGTGCTCGATGACCTCGGGCACCCCGCCCACGCGCGTGGCCACCGGCACCACCTCGCAGGCCATGGCCTCCAGCGCCGCCAGCCCGAAGGACTCCAATTGGCTGGGCAGCAGCATCACGTCGGCCATGGGCAGCTTCTCGTGCACGCGGTCCTGCTTGCCGGCGAAGTTCACGCGCTCCTGCAGCCCCTTGCGCCGCACCAGCCACTCCGCCGCGGAACGGTCGGGGCCGTCGCCGATCATCAGCAGCCGCGCCGGGAGTTGCTTCTGGACGCGGTCGAAGACCTCCACCACGTCGGTGACCCGCTTGACCGGGCGGAAGTTGGAGAGGTGGACGAGCAAGCGCTCGCTGGGGTCGGCATAGCCGGCGCGGCGCTGGCGGGCGTCGGCATCGCGCTGGTAGGTGTCGCAGTTCACGAAGTTGTAGATCACCTCCACCGGCGTACGGACATCCAGCTCCTTCAGGGTGCGCTCGCGCAGGTATTGCGAGATGGCGGTGGTGCCGTCGCTGGCCTCGATGGCGAAGCGCGTGATGGGCAGGTAGGAGGGATCGGCCCCGATCAGGGTGATGTCGGTGCCGTGCAGGGTAGTGACGAAGGGCAGTTTGCGGCCGCGCCGCGCCGCCATCTGCTTGGCCAGCAGCGCGCTCACCGAGTGCGGGATGGCGTAGTGCACGTGCAGCAGGTCGAGCGCGTAGATCTCGGCCACCTCCGCCATGCGCGTGGCCAGCGCCAGGTCGTAGGGCGGGTAGTCGAAGAGCGGGTAGTGGGAGACGTCCACCTCGTGGAAGTGGATGTTGGGCTGCGGCTGGTTCAGCCGGATGGGCTGCGCATAGGAGATGAAATGGACCTCGTGGCCGCGCTGCGCCAGCTCCAGTCCCAGCTCCGTGGCCACCACCCCGCTGCCGCCGTAGGTGGGATAGCAAGTGATGCCGATCTTCATGGTTGTCCGGATTCTATTGGATGGCCGGGCGAGCCCGGGGATTCAAGGTCATAGCGCCGCGTAGGAAATGAGCTCGATCCCGCGGGCCGCGATCGCCGCGCGCGCCCCTTCTGACGTCAGCACCTCCAGCTCCTTCACCCGCGAGGCGCGCAGCCGCGTCTTCGCCCGCCCTAGGTCGGTGTCGTTGTAACCGGGATGGCAGACGAACTCCCAAGTGCCCTCAGGGATGGAGCCGGCGATCGCGGCGAAGAGCTTCTCGTCCAGCTTGCCGGTGACCACGATGCCCAGGGTGCCGTCGGGAGTGGCCATGTCCTCGGCTTGCACCGCTTGTTGGAATCCCGCGGCCCACCTCCGCAGCAGCTTCACCTCGGTGTAGCGGCTCCACAGCGGAGGGCGGCGCAGCAGGTGCGCCAGCGCCAGGGGCTTGACCGGAGCAAAGGGGTTGCGCACCGCCCGCACCCCGCAGGCGCGGGCGGCGCGCAGCAGCGGCCTCAGCACCGCGGGGAACATGTGGGCGTGCTTGTGCGTGTCCACGTGCGTGACCGGCAGACCCGCCGCCTGCAGCTTCTGGATCTGCGCCGTCACCTCGGCCTGGATATCGTCCTGGCGGAAGCGGCCACGCGCGGCGGCGAGGGCAAAGCCCGCCAGACCCTGCCGGAACTGGCTCGGCGAGCCCGGCCTCAGCAGGGAAGGGACCTGAGTGCCGGGCAGTACCGGCTCGCCATCCACCAGCACCACATGGCAGCCGACCGACAGGCGCAGCTCGAACTTGGCCAGCCGCGCGGCCTCGTCGAAGGCCTGGGAATTGGCCATGAGCGTAGCCGAGGTTACCAGGCCGCGCCGGTGCGCCTCCAGGATGGCGCGGTTCACTCCCGCGGTCAGGCCAAAGTCGTCGGCGTTGACGATGAGTCGCGGCACCGCGGAGAGTGTACTAGCTAGCAGCTACCAGCTACTAGCTACCCTGCCCGCCCAAATTGCCCTCGACCAAGGCGTCACGTATACTGACGTTGGGCCGAGTCGCACGGTGGGACTCGCACGGGGCGGTTAGCTCAGCTGGTTAGAGCGCTTCCCTTACAAGGAAGAGGTCGCAGGTTCGAATCCTGCACTGCCCACCATCCGGCACATTTTTCGCCGGTTCCGCACGACGCTTGCGCGCACAAGCGGGGACGTAGTTCAGCTGGTTAGAACGCTGCCCTGTCACGGCAGAGGTCGCGAGTTCGAGTCTCGTCGTCCCCGCCATTCCTCTTGAGTTCCCGGTGGAAGAGATCTTCGGCCCGGCCGCCGTCGCGGCCGCGCTCAGGACTTCAACTTACCCTTGCCCTTCAGATTGAGCGCCACGGCAGCGCGGATGAGCTTCTGCAAGGCCGCCTCATCGACCGTGTCGCCCTCGTGGATATCGATGGCGCGCCTGGCGTTCCCCTCGAGGCTGGAGTTGAATAGACGGGAAGGGTCCTTCAACGCAGCCCCCTTGGGAAATGTCAACTTGACGACGCTCTTGTAGGTCTCTCCCGTGCACACGATGCCGCCGTGGGACCAGACCGGCGTTCCGGGGTTCGTGGGCTTCGCCCACTTCCGCTCCTCGACGATCTCCGGGTCTGCCGCGTGGATGATGGCGCGCACTTTCGCGAGCGTCTTCCCGCGCCAGTCCCCAAGTTCCTTGATCTTCTCGTCGATGAAGGCAGAGGCAGATTCCACCGGAACGCGCCTTTTCATGTCACGGCTCCAACTCTCGCATCTACTCTAGTGGCGCTCCGGGTAACCTGCAACCCGGGTAGTGGATCGCTAAGTTGGGTCGGCGCCGGGGAAGGTGATCACGACCTTCCCCCGAGCGTGCCCTTCTTCCAGGTACCGGAGAGCCTCCGGGACCTCCTGCAAGCTGTAATGCCGGTCGATCACCGGTGTCATCTTTCTCGTCTCTACAAGATCGCCCACGACGGCCAGGTCTTCCTGGTTGATCTTCGCTATGAACATCACGAACTTCTGGCTCGCGAACCGTGACCGCATCATTGCCAGCAGCGCGCGAAGCAGAAATCCCCCGGGCTTCTTGGGCGCTCCGGCGAGAACGCAGATGCCCTTGGGGCTCAGGACGCGCCGGCAGTCCGACAAGGAACGGTTCCCCACGTTGTCGAGGAGCAGGTCATACCGTTCCCCGCCGCGCGTGAAGTCCTGCCGCGTGTAGTCGATGACCCAGTCCGCGCCCAGCGCGCGCACCATCTCCAGGTTCCGCGCGCTGCATACGCCGGTGACCTCGGCGCCGAAAGACTTGGCGATCTGAACGGCGAACGTGCCCACGCCTCCGGCCGCACCATTGATCAGGACCCTTTGTCCGGGCTGGATGTGTCCCTTGTCGCGCAGGCCCTGCAGGGCGGTGAGGGCCGCCACCGGCGCCGAAGCCGCCTGCTCGAAGGTCATGCCGGGCGGCTTGATGGCCAGCTTCGATTCGGAAGCGCACGCATACTCAGCCAGGGCACCGTGACACCCTCCGAACACGGCGTCGCCGGGCTTGAGCCGGGTCACGCTCCGGCCCACCGCTTCCACCACGCCGGCCACATCGTGTCCAAGACGCCCAGGCTGCGCGATGCTTGGAGTGGGGACACGGAAGAGGACGCGGAAGATGGACGGCACGCCCCCCAGGAGACGCCAATCGGCGGGATTCACGGCGGCCGCGCGCACCTTGAGCAGCACCTCGTCGTCCTTGGGAACGGGCTTCTCGATGTCCCGGATCTCGACGACGTCCGGGGAACCGTAGCGGGTGTAGACGGCGGCTTTCATGGAGTCCTCCCTGCGCGCTCGCTACCGGCGGCCATATTCCTTCACCTCTCCGTCCACGGCTACCGCCACGAAGCGGTTGCTCGCGACCTCCTTGAACTGGACCACTTGGTGGCCGGCGCGCGCCAGTTGGCCCCAGCGGCTGGGCTTCTCCGGGTTCTGTTCGATGGCGGCGTACGGACGGCCGCCCATGGGGAAGCTCACCGTGCGCAGGCGCTGACGGCTGGTGCGGCGCACGGGCAGGGAACGGTCGCCCACTTTCACCTCGTCGCCGCTCATCATTCCGACGGCGATCGCGCGCAGCAGGTCGTGATCGAGCATAGGTGCAAGCTTACAGCACTCTGTCAGATGCGGGAGCCATTGTAGGCGCCTCCGCGCCGGCGGTAGACTTCAACGTAGAGGAAACATGGCCCGCACCGCAGAAGAAAAGTTCATGCAGCAGCAGGGCTTCGCGGGCGAGGAGCCGGTGCGGCTGGTGCCGCACTTCCGCGCCACGCGCTTTCAGCCCTTCATCGTCGGCCCGCTCATGCTGCTAGCCGTGATCTTCCAGTTGCGCCTGCTCTTCATCGCGCTGGCCGCGGTTCTGGTCTGGAACGTGGCCCTGCCCCAGTGGAATCCCTTCGAGCGCTTCTACGATCGGGCGATCGGGAAACGCCACGGCCTGCCGCCGCTCCCACCCGCGCCCGGTCCGCGCCGCTTCGCCCAGGGCCTGGCGGCAGTCTTCATGCTGGCCGCAGGCGTCGCCATCTCCCTGGGCTGGCAGATCACCGCCTACGTATTTGAAGGCATGCTGGTCGTGGCTTTCAGCGCGCTTCTTGGCGGGAAGTTCTGCCTGGGGGCATACCTCTTCCAGCTCCTGCGCGGGCAGACTTCGCTGGCCAACGCCACCTGCCCGTGGTCGCGCGACTGAAAGCAGTGCGCGGGGCCTCCGAAGAGCGGTTGGGGACGCGCTTTTCCACACATCGCACCGCGTTTTCCACGCACTTGCACCAATAACGGGCGTTGACTCGCGCGCGCATCAGTCGTACTCTCACGCACGTCGACGGCAGAAAGGGTTGGCCGAAATAAACCTTGGCCAGTCCGAAGTAAGCCGAGTGATTCGCCGGGCGGGGTGACCCGCCGGGCGCCCGGACCCGAAAAAACCGGCCCGCCTTGCGAGAGGTGGCTGGGGCCCGGAACCGCGAAAGCGGTGATCACATCAGGGGCTGCGGCGGTGCATGTGTCCACGCGGCCGACTTCCTCGCGGAAGCCGGCGGCTGGAGCATAACCAAGGTCGCAGCCCTTCTAATTTTTCTGGCGTCGGCGATCTGCCGACCGTTGAATCCATCCGGGAAGAGCCTGAGCCACGCTTCGAGTCCTCGCCTCTCGCCGCACCCCCGCGTGTGCAATCGGGAGAATCGCCCGCCCCGTCGGGAGTTCAAGTGGGGATTTCATCGCTTTGAACAGGCTTTTCCACAGGTTCGTGGAAATCCTGTGATGCCCATCACCGAAATCCGGGCTTCTCCGGTGGGCGAGGCGGCTGCAGCGTGCCGGACTTGATATCGCGGGCCGCTGGCGGTAGGCTCTTGCCTCGCTGGAACCATGGCGCTGGAGCTGGAAGTCGGGCGGGCGGAGGGAGTGGCGGTGGTGGTGTGCCGCGGCCGCATCGTCTTCGGCAACGAGACCACGGAGTTCTCCAAGACCGTACGGCTCCTGCTCTCCGAGGACCCGCGCATCGTGCTGCACCTGGGAGCCGTGCAGACCATCGACAGCGGCGGCTTGGGCACGCTGATGGGGCTGGTGGCCTCGGCCCGCCGCGCCCAGGGGGACCTGAGGCTTTGCAGCGTCTCTCCCAAGGTGCGCGAAGTGCTGCTGATCACCAAGCTCCTGGACGTGGTCCAAGTCTATCCCGACGAGGCTGCTGCGGTGGCTGCCTTTCGGGGCTCCGCGGCGGATCCGGCAAACGCGCGGGCCCCTGGGGAAGAGCGCTAGTCGCCGGTCCCTGCCCTTTTCTGTCACGGTTACTATCCCCTTAGCGTCATTGCAGGCGTGTTGTAAACCCCCTGTTCATGGGGGAGGCCCCACGTAAGTGGTTGACAGAGCACGCCGTACGGTCCTGAGGAGCACTCCCCTCTTTTTGGCAGGATAAGTGCGATAGATAGGACATACTGGAATGTCTCGCTTCGCGCAACTCGCACTGGTTTCCCTGGTTCTGGGGGGGCTCCTTTTCATTTTGCTGCTTCCCCAGCCGCACCTGACCGGGTCCTACCAGGCGACACACGGACCTACCGTGACCCTGCGCAGCCTGCGTGCTCCGCTGCTGCTGATGCTGGCGATTGCGACAGCCGCAGGGTGGTTCGCCGGGCGCTGCTACCGCCGCGGGCAGATGGATCGGGACACCAAGTTCCCGCTCCCTAGTTCTGTTCTCCTCTGCTGAGCCTCGCTGCTTGCTCTGCTGTCCTGGAAAGCCCCTCGGGTTCTGGGCGTTCCCAATCGAAAGCCAAATCAACTGACGTCAGTCCTTGGAGAGAGGAAGAAAACCATGAAGAAACAGAAAGGCTTCTCACTGATCGAGCTGCTGATCGTGGTGGCGATCATTCTGATCATCGCTGCCATCGCCATCCCGAACCTGCTGCGTTCGCGCATTGCCGCCAACGAAGCGTCGGCGGTGGGCTCGATCCGCACCATCAACACGTCCGAGGTCACCTACTCCTCGACGTACGGCACCGGTTTCGCGCCCCTGGTCAACCTGGGTGGCCCGAACCCCTGCCCCAACCCGCCTACGGCCGCCAGCGCTTGCTTGCTGGACTCTGTGCTGTCGCAGGCTCCCAACCAGAAGAGTGGCTACACCTTCCGCACTCCGAACCCGGGCGCGCTGGGGACGACCGCCGCTCCGAACGTGGTGTACCAGGTGACGGCGGACCCCATCACCGCGGGTCAGACCGGCACGCGTCACTTCTTCTCGGATGAGTCGGGCGTGATTCGCTTCAACGCGACCGCCGCGGCCACCTCCAACGACGCGCCGCTGCAGTAAGGGCTCCAGGCGGAAGCCAGCCAGGGGAACAATGGACCGAGGGGTCCGTTGTTCCCTTGTTTTTTTCTCTGGGCTCCTAGCTCAGAGCGGAGATCTCCTGGCGGTAGAGCTTGGCGGCGATGCCGGTGGCGGCTCCCGCCGGATACTGCTCCCGGCGCACCACCTTGCCGCGGCAGAACACTTCGACATAGCCCTCGGCGCCGGGCATGGTGAAGGTGACGGTCAGATCGGTCCCTATCGGGGGATCGAGATTGCAGTAGAGGAAGACGCCGCTGGCGCTGACGTCGCGGACCAGGGCAAGATGTTTAGGACAGGCAGGCTCCGGGCAGAGCACCTCGCCGCAGACATTGACTCGCTGCCGCATGCTGGCGCGCTCCTGCGCCTGGCTGCCCATGACAGCGTCCGCTCGGTGCCGGTAGGCCAGCATTCCTCACCCCGTCCACGGCGCAAGGAGCAGATCAGGTTCCAAGTCTCAAGTGCTTGAGAAAAAGCGACTTACGAGAAGAGGTGGCTTTGGTCAAAGAGAAATTCTTACATCCGCCCCGGCTTTTCTGCGCCACACGGGAGCCATCCCCCGCAGCCGAGGCCGCCTGCGCCTTCCTCGATCGCGCCATTACCTTGGTCACCTGGATTACTTCCGTAAGTTGACCGCGGCGCGCCAGAGTCCTACTGTGGCAGCAGATTGCGATAGCTTCTGTGAGAACAGGCAATGACCCACAAAGACACATCGCCGTTCGTGGTGGAGCAGTGGAGCGAGGCCCGGCGGTGGGAGCGCTATCCCATCGACGTGCGCCTCAAGGTGACCTCCACCCGCGGCGGGGTGCGCACCATCGTGTATGGCCGGGGCAGCGACGTGAGCGAGGGTGGCATGTCCGCTTATGTCGCCCTGGAACTCAACCTGGGCAGCAGTGTCGAGATGGAGGTGACGCTGCCCTATGCCCAGCAGCCCCTCAAGGTGAAGGCGCGAGTACGCAGCCGCGAGGGGTTGCGCTACGGGCTGGAGTTCCTTTCGTTGACGCCCCCGGAGCGCGAGGTGATCCTGAGGACCTGCAAGGCGCTGGCCTTGGTGCAATAGCGCCTGCCAACCCCGGCCGCGCCCGCCCCGCGCGGCCGGGCCCTCAGGACCGTCCCTGCAAGACCGCCTCCCCAGGACCCCCAATGACCAGGTCATCCCGATGCGCCTAGTCCTCGCTCGTCACAGCCAGGGGTGATGGAGGACACTAGACAGGCTCGTCCCACTGGGGGGAGAATGATCGGCTGCATCAGGAGGAGGGATAGATGAAAATCAGCCTTCGGGCCTTGTTCTACTTGCTAAGCGTGATGGTGGTGCTGGTGGCGCTGGTGAGCCTGCCGGTGGCCGCCCAGGAGGCGCCTCCCGCCGCGCCGTCGGTTGCGGCGGCCGCCTCGTCCTCGAGCACCCCTCCGGCGGCCTACAACCCGGCGGCCGCGGCCTTTGCCACTCCCAAGTCGGCTCCGGCTGCGGCTTCTTCGGAAGGTCCGGACCCGGACCGCCGCTGGGAGGTCGAGATCCATGGGGGCTACCAGTTCGCCATCAATCCCACTTCGGGCACCAGCAACTTGCCCAACCCGGGCGCGCCCTTCAGCACTTTCTTGGGCGTGAACGACAGCCGCGCCATCTCCTCCTGGTACTTCGGGAATGGAGCGCTGCTTTACAACCAGTCGGTGGCTGCCACTGTTCTACCGTTTCAAC
This sequence comes from Terriglobales bacterium, assembly GCA_035624475.1. Lineage (NCBI taxonomy): Bacteria > Pseudomonadati > Acidobacteriota > Terriglobia > Terriglobales > Terriglobales bacterium. The sequence goes on along the minus strand of DASPRL010000159.1, from coordinate 2,005 downwards.
TACTCAACACCATTACCCCCTGGGATCCGGTGCTGACCAGTTCCGTGGTGCGGCGGCAGGACGGGGGCACGGTCGGCGGCCGCGTCAGCTATGACTTCAACCGCCGTTTCAACGCCGAGATCAACTTCGACTACAACATGGGCGACCTGGCCTTCACCAGCGGCGCCCTGATCAACACCCTGGCCACCAGCGATAGTTTTGTGGCCGCCTTCAGCGAGCGGCTCGACCCGACCGGCTTCTGCGGTGGGCTCTGCACCAACACTGTGGTGACCTCGACCCCGACGCTCATCAACCACCAGGGCGCGGCCTTCGAGTTCACCGGGGGCGTGAACGTCAACCTCTGGACCAGCGGCCGCTTCATCCCGTACGCGTCAGTCGGGGTGGGCGTACTGCACACCACCGGGGACGTTCCCGCCATTAATCTCACCGGGAACTATCAGTTCAGCATCGGCGCCCAGAACTTCAACGAGACCGACAGCGCCACCCTGGTCACCTCGGTGCAGGGCAACACGTTTGTCGGCTACGTGGGCGTGGGTGCCAAGTACTACGTGACCCCGCACTGGGGCTTCCGCTTCGACGTGCGCGACCACATCAGCGCCAACGGCATCAGCAACCTGCTGAGCGCCAGCCCTTCGCTGGTGCTGGTGGCCCCGGGAACGGGAACCTGCCTTACCCAAGTCGCTGGGCCGCCCCGGGTGGAGTTCTGCAACCAGCCCGCCGGTGTCTTTGGCCAGTCCAGCCTCTCGGGACCGGCGGTCAGTAACTTCCACAGCTTCTCCGGCTCGGGCGCGCTGCACCAGGTTTCCGTGACCGGAGGCCTGTTCTTCCGTTTCTAACCCTCCTGCCAACCCGGGCCCGCGCTTCGGCGCGGGCCTTTTCTTTCCCTCCGAACATGGAAAGTCGCTAGACATCGGGAAGTGCGTGGTGGAGAATAGGGCGCTGCATCCTCAGGAGGGGAGAATGAAGACTAGCCTTCGGGCCTTGTTCTTATTGCTTTGTGTGATAGTGGTCGTGGTGGCGCTGGTGAGCCTGCCGGTGGCCGCCCAGGAGGCGCCTCCCGCCGCACCGTCGGTTGCGGCGGCCGCCTCGTCCTCGAGCACCGCTCCGGCGGCCTACAACCCGGCGGCCGCCGCCTTTGCCACTCCCAAGCCGGCTCCGGCTGCGGCTTCTTCGGAGGGTCCGGACCCGGACCGCCGCTGGGAGGTCGAGATCCATGGCGGATACCAGTTCGCCATCAACCCCACTTCCGGGACCAGCAACCTGCCCAACCCGGGTGCGCCGGATACGCCGTTTCCGTCGCGCCGGATCCCTTCCTATTACTTTGGGGACGGAGCGCTACTCTACAACCAAGTCGTGACCACCAATCCCAACCCGAATTGGTTCAACACCATCACCCCCTGGGATGCAGTGCTGACCAGTTCGGTGGTGCGGCGGCAGGACGGGGGCACGGTGGGCGGGCGCGTCAGCTATGACTTCAATCGCCGCATCAACGCCGAGCTGAACTTCGACTACAACCTGGGCGACCTCGCCTACACCAGCGGCAGCCTGATCAATACCCAGGCCACCAGCGATAGCTGGGCTGCCGGTTTTGGCCAGCTTTTCGGACCCACGGTCTGCGGCGTTAATTGTACCGGAGTGTCCGTAACCTCGACTCCGACCCTCATCAACCATCAAGGGTCCGCCTTCGAGTTCACCGGGGGCGTGAACGTCAACTTCTGGACCAGCGGCCGCTTCATCCCCTACGCCTCGGTCGGGGTGGGCGTGCTGCACACCACCGGAGACGTTCCTGCCATCAATCTCACCGGCAACTACCAGTTCACCTTCGGTGGCCAGACCTACAACGAGACCGACAGTGCCACGCTGGTCACCTCGGTGCAGGGCAACACGTTTGTCGGCTACGTAGGCGTAGGGGCCAAGTACTACGTGACGCCGCACTGGGGCTTCCGCTTCGATGTGCGCGACCACATCAGCGCCAACGGCATCAGCAACCTGCTGAGCGCCAGCC
>DASPRL010000158.1 GCA_035624475.1 Terriglobales bacterium | reverse complement strand
ACCTCGGTGCAGGGCAACACGTTTGTCGGCTACGTAGGCGTAGGGGCCAAGTACTACGTGACGCCGCACTGGGGCTTCCGCTTCGATGTGCGCGACCACATCAGCGCCAACGGCATCAGCAACCTGCTGAGCGCCAGCCCTTCGGTGGTGCTGGTGCCGGCGGGGACGGGAGGCTGCGCAATCGCCGGCGGGGCCCCGAACATCCTGGTGTTCTGCAACGATGCCACGGCGGGCAATTCCAGCCTCTCCGGTCCGGCGATCTCGAACTTCCACACCTTCTCCGGTTCGGGGGCGCTGCACCAGGTGAGCGTTACCGGAGGCTTGTTCTTCCGCTTCTAGAGTCCAGCTCTCAACCCGGGCCCGCGCTTCGGCGTGGGCCCTTCTTTTTTCCGGGTCATGGAAAGCATCTGGACATCCAGTCGGCCGTAGTGGAAAATGACCTGCTGCACTCAGGAGGGAAGAATGAAGCACTCTATTAGCCTCCGGGCCTTGTTGTTCTTGCTTTGCGTAATGGTGGTCGTGGTGGCGCTGGTGAGTCTGCCGGTGGCCGCCCAGGAGGCGCCTCCCGCCGCACCGTCGGTTGCGGCGGCCGCCTCGTCCTCGAGCACCGCTCCGGCGGCCTACAACCCGGCGGCCGCGGCCTTTGCCACTCCCAAGCCGGCGGCTGCGGCTTCGTCGGAGGGTCCGGACCCCGACCGCAAGTGGGAGGTCGAGTTCCACGGTGGCGGCGCCTTCGCTAACACCCCCACGTCCGGCAGCTCCAACCTGCCCAATCCGGGGCCGCTCATCCCGACCCTGCTAGGGCCCAACACCAGCCGCGCTGTGCCTTCGTTCTACTTCGGGGATGGCGCTCTGCTGTGGAACCAGTTCATAGCCGCTGCCGCGAACCCGCTGTTGACCAACACGATCACGCCGCTGGATGCCGTGCTCACCAATTCGGTGGTGAGGCGGCGGAATGGAGGCATGTTCGGTGCCCGCATCAGCCGCGACCTGACTCCCCGCTTCGCCCTCGAAGGCACCTTCGACTACAGCCTAGGCGAGTTGGGATTCACCAACGGGGCGCTAGCCAACATCCAGGCGACCAGCGATAGCTGGCAGGCCGCCCTGATCCAGCCCAACGCTCCCCCCTTCTGCGGCGCGTGCACGGCCACGACGGTTACTTCGACCGTTGCGCTTCGCGACCACCAAGGGGCGAGTTACATGCTGACCGGGGCGGTGAATGTCAACGCCCTGACCTCGGGGCGCTGGATCCCGTACTTCACCGTGGGTGTCGGGTTCCTGGGCAACACCGGTGACACTCCCGCCGCCCTCCTCGTGGGGAACTACCAGTACACCTTCGGCGGCATCACCACCAACGTGACCGATACCGCCCTCCTGCAGAGTACGGTGGCCAGCCATTCGTTCGTGGGCGTGGTGGGCGCGGGGCTGAAGTACTACGTGACCCCGCACTGGGGCATCCGCGGCGATGTGCGCGACTACATCAGCTCCAACAGCATCAGCACCCTGCTGAGCGCCGCTCCCACCCTGGGAGGCGCGCCTCCGGGATGTTCGATCTACTCCGGGTCGAATCCTACCATCCAAGATTGCACCCCCGGCGTGGTGGGGCAAGTCGCCACCCTGAGCGGGACGCCTATCGTCAACTTCCACAGCTTCTCGGGTTCGGGAGCGCTGCACCAGATCGCCATCACTGCGGGCGTCTTCTACCGCTTCTAGCTCGAGTTGGAAACCCGGCCCGCGCTTCGGCGCGGGCCTTTTTTGCCTTGAGAACATGGAAAGTTGCTAGACATTCGTGCGGGCGTGGGGGAAAATGGCCCGCTGCATCTCAGGAGGGAAGTAATGAAGCGCTCTATCAGCCTTCGGGCCTGGTTCTTGTTGCTCGGATTGATGGCGGTGGTGGCGCTGGTGAGCCTGCCGGCGGCCGCCCAGGAAGCGGTTCCGGCGGCACCTTCCGCTGCGGCAGCCTCTTCATCCAGTCCGGCCCCGGCGCCGTACAACCCGGCGGCCGCGGCCTTTGCCACTCCCAAGCCGGTTCCGGCTGCGGCTTCCTCGGAGGGTCCGGACCCGGACCGCCGTTGGGAGGTGGAGATCCATGGCGGCTACCAGTTCGCTATCAATCCCACTTCGGGCACCAGCAACCTTCCCAACCCGGGCGCGCCGTTCAGCACTGTCCTGGGCGTCAACGACAGCCGTGCCATCTCGTCCTGGTACTTCGGGGACGGAGCGCTGCTCTACAACCAGATGGCGGCTACGACAGGCATCCTGGTCAACACCATCACGCCCTGGGACGCGGTGCTGACCAGTTCGGTGGTGCGGCGTCAGGACGGGGGCACGGTGGGCGGGCGCGTCAGCTATGACTTCAACCGCCGCATCAACGCCGAATTGAACTTCGACTACAACCTGGGCGACCTGGCTTTCACCAGCGGCAGCCTGATCAACACCCAGGCCACCAGCGACAGCTGGGCGGCGGCCTTCAGCGAGTGGCTCGGCCCCACTTTCTGCGACGGCGCTTGCACCAACGTCTTGGTCACTTCGACCCCGACCCTCATCAACCACCAAGGTGCTGCCTTCGAGTTCACGGGGGGCGTGAACGTCAACTTCTGGACCAGCGGCCGCTTCATCCCGTATGCGTCAGTGGGCGTGGGCGTGCTGCACACCACCGGGGACGTCCCCGCCATCAATCTCACGGGCAACTATCAGTTCGCCACTCTGGGTGGCACCCAGAATATCAACGAGACCGACAGCGCCACGCTGATCACCTCGGTGCAGGGCAACACGTTTGTCGGCTACGTAGGCGTGGGGGCCAAGTACTATGTGACGCCGCACTGGGGCTTCCGCTTCGATGTGCGCGACCACATCAGCGCCAACGGCATCAGCAACCTGCTGAGCGCCAGCCCTGCGCTGGTGCTGGTGGCTCCGGGAACCGGAAGTTGCATTCTCAACGGCTCCGGGCCGCCTCGGGTGGAGTTCTGCAACGACCCGACCCTGGGCTTTGGCCAGTCCAGCCTGTCGGGACCGGCGGTCAGCAACTTCCACAGCTTCTCCGGCTCGGGAGCGCTGCACCAGGTTTCCGTGACCGGGGGCTTGTTCTTCCGCTTCTAGAGTCCAACCTCTCAACCCGGCCCGCGCTTCAGCGCGGGCCTTTTTTGCCTTGAGAACATGGGAAGTTGCTAGACATTCGTGCGGGCGTGGGGGAAAATGGCCCGCTGCATCTCAGGAGGGAGGAATGAAAACTAGCCTTCGGGCCTGGTTCTACTTGCTAAGCGTGATGGTGGTCGTGGTGGCGCTGGTGAGCCTACCGGCGGCCGCCCAGGAGGCGCCTCCCGCCGCACCGTCGGTTGCGGCCGCCTCTTCGTCCAGCACGGCCCCGGCGCCCTACAACCCGGCGGCGGCGGCCTTTGCCACCCCCAAGCCGGCCGCCGCGGCGGCTTCTTCGGAAGGGCCGGACCCGGACCGCCGCTGGGAGGTCGAGATCCACGGCGGCTACCAGTTCGCCATCAACCCCACTTCCGGGACCAGCAACCTGCCCAACCCGGGCGCGCCGTTCCTGACCATCATTGCTTCACCCACCCGCGCCGTTTCCTCCTGGTACTTCGGGGACGGAGCGTTGCTCTATAGCCAATGGGTCGACGCCCTTAACGCCTTGGTGGGACCGCCCAACGTGCTCAACGACAAGATCACGCCCTGGGACCCGGTGCTGACCAGTTCGGTGGTACGACGGCAGGACGGCGGCACGGTGGGCGGGCGCGTCAGCTATGACTTCAACCGCCGCATCAACGCCGAATTGAACTTCGACTACAACATGGGCGATCTGGCCTTCACCAGCGGGAGCTTGATCAACACCCAGGCCACCAGCGACAGCTTCCTCGCCGCCTGGACCGAGAACTTGACCACCTGCGGTGCCTGCACCATCCTCAGCATCACCTCGACCCCCACTCTGGTCAACCACCAGGGGGCGGCTTTCGAGTTCACCGGAGGCGTGAACGTCAACTTCTGGACCAGCGGCCGCTTCATCCCCTATGCGTCAGTCGGGGTGGGCGTGCTGCACACCACCGGGGACGTTCCTGCCATCAATCTCACCGGCAATTACGACTACATCTTCGGCGCCCAGGAGCACAACGAGACCGACAGCGCCACGCTGATCACCTCGGTGCAGGGCAACACGTTTGTCGGCTACGTAGGCGTAGGGGCCAAGTACTACGTGACGCCGCACTGGGGCTTCCGCTTCGATGTGCGCGACCACATCAGCGCCAACGGCATCAGCAACCTGCTGAGCGCCAGCC
>DASPRL010000157.1 GCA_035624475.1 Terriglobales bacterium | reverse complement strand
GGAGCGGCCTGGCCCTCCTGCCCTTCCCCTTCGCCCCCTTCTTCGCCCTGCGACATCTCGCCGCCGGCGGCTTCGCCTTCGGACGCGGCCTGTTCGGGCGGGGGCTGCCGGTACTCGTCGATGCCGGCGGAGCCCAGGGGCACGCCGCCGGACTTCTCCGCCAGCTCTTTGAGCAGCGAATCGTAGACGGCGAACTCGTCGGCGGTCTGGTTCTTGCGGGCGTAGGCGTCGGCCATGAGCAGCGCGACGTGGGTGCGCTGGGGCGCGTTGGGAAATGCGGCCAGGAAGTCACGGCCGCCGCGGATCACGCCATCGCTCTCGCCGTAGTTGGCGTAGGCGTCGAGCAGCTGCGCGCGCAGCGCGGGACGCTGTGCCGAGTTGGGGAAGCGCTGGTCGAAGAGGCCCAGCAGCTCCGAGGCCTTGGCTCGATGGAAGTACGGCGTGGAGGCGCGCTCTTCGTCGGCGAACTTGTAGGCGGGCTCGGTGTCGTTGAGGATGAGCGAAAGGATGCCGTTGAGGAAGCCGGGGCCGCGGTCCAGCGTGGCGATGTCCTGGTACAGGGAGAGGTCGCCGGAGCCCAGGCGGAGGTTCTGTTCGGGAGCGCTGAGCAGCAGGTTGGCCAGGCCGCCCAGGGCCTTCTCCTGCGCGGCAGCGTCGGCGCCGGGCAGGCTGTAGAGGGCGTAGTAGTAGCGCGCGGCCTCGTTGTAGTCGTGGACGCCCTCGGAGAGACGGGCCAGGGTGTAAAGCTCGTCGGCGCTCCAGTTGGCCTTGCCCGTTTCCTTCTTCATGCGGAAGTCAGAGAGGGCGCGGCCGGCGGCGGGCAGGTTGCCCTGCTGCTGGTAGTAATAGAAGACGCGGGTGGCGGCCTTGAGGTCGTCGGGATTGGCGGCCTGGGCGGCGCGGGCGCGGTCGAGGAAGGCGCGCAAGCTGTGCGTCTCCTTGAGCAAGTCGAAGTAGTTCTGCACCAGCTCCGGCGGCCACAGCGGCTGGTAGGCCTGCTCGTAGACGGCCAGGCCCTGTGCCACCGAGCCGCGCTTGTACTCCAGCAGCGCGCGCGCCTTCACCGGGAAGACATCGTCGGCGGGAAAGGCCTTCTGATACTCGGGGATGAGCTTGGCGGCGGTGTCGAAATCCTTCTGCTGGAGCAGGTACTGGAAGAAGGTGGTGTAGACGTAGGCTTCGCCGGGATACCGGGCCATCCAGGCGCGATAGGCGGCGACCGAAGTGGCCGGCGGCAGCGCCTGGTCGTGGATGACGGGAAAGACGCGCTGGAAGGTGTGCCAGGCGCGCTGGTCGGCGGGCGCGACCAGCTTCTCGGAGGCGGGCGAGGGCAGGGCGGAGGCGGCCAGCAGCGCCTGCACTTCGTCGGCGCCGCGCAGGCGGCGGTGATAGAAGTCGGCGAGCGCGAGCTGCCCGGCGGCGGGATCCTTGGCCAGCGCGGCGGACTTCTTCCAGTCGGCATCGGCGGCGGCGAAGTCGAGATCGCGCTCGTCCTCCATGGCGCGCAGGGCGAGCAGGTCGGAGTCCGAGGGCGAGGAGGCGATCAGCTTGGCCAGTTCGGGGCGCGTCTCCCTGGGAGGGCGGAGGGCGAAGACGTCGCCGCCGGGCAGCCACATGGCACGGAAGAAAGCGGCCTCGGTGGCACTCTTGGCCTCCAGGTTCTGCACCCACTGGCTCAGTTCGGCGCGGGCGCGCACACCCAGGCCGGCAAGCAGCGCGAGCGCGGCGGCAGCGAGCAGCAGCGGCTTACGGGAGGACTTCAAGGGCCACCTCCTGGCTGCCGATGTTGTGAGCGATGTCTTCGGCGGTCACGGTGAGGGTGTACTTCCCTGCCGGCAGGTAGTCGGGGATCACCAGTTCTCCGGTGTTGGCGCCGGCCTGGTCGCTCCAGTGCAGGTAGACGGGCGAGGCGCCGGGCAGGCGCGCCACCACGGTGCGGGTGCTGGAGGAGGCGCTGGCGCGCAGCATCACCGTCTGGCCGCGGTGCACCTGCGCCTGGTCGAGGCGCACGCGCACCACCGGGGGCTTGCTGAGGATGACGAAGCTCTTGGACTCGCGGTAGACGTGGCCGCTGTTGTCGCGCAGCACCAGGCGCACCCGGTAGGTGCCGTCGTTCATCTCCGGCGGAGCCAGGAAGCGCGTCTGCCAGGTGTCTTCGTCGGGCAGGTAGCGCAGCGGCTTGACCAGGCCGAAGGGAAAGAGCGCGACCACGGAGACGATGGAGGGATCGGTGCGGACGCGCAGCACGGGGTCGCCGGGGCGCATGACGCGCGGCCGCAGCAGCGCCCGCGGCACCGCCAGGAAGGAGGTATAGGGGGTCACGAACTTGTACTTGCGGGCCAGGCGGATGATCTCGTCGATGGTGGCCTTGTCCTCGCCCTCCCTCTCGATCTTCTCCAGCAGGGCGTCGACGCGGGCGCGCGCCCACAGGCGCGGCAGTTGCGGGTGTTCCAGGTCCTGCTCGGGGAGCGGGTGGGTGGCCTTCATCTCCAGCGGCTGGCCGTCGCGCACGCCCTGGGCGACAAAGCTGGCGGACTTGGCGGGGGCCTTGTACTGCCCGATCCAGGAGGCCATGGAGCCGGAGAAGGGCGCCTCCTGCAACGGGTAGACCATGTCGAAGTTCGAGGCGGGCGAGGCGTCCAGGTGGAGGCCGGCGATGGGGTCGCGGCCGATCTTGGAGAGGAAGGCGGTGAGCTTGAAGTCGATGGGCTCGGTGGAGCGCACCCACTCCTGTACGCCCTCCTGGCGGGAGAGCAGCTTGACCAGGGGCATGTTGGCGTCGTCGCCCACGGCGAAGATGTAGGTGTGGGGGCGCTGGTTCTCAGGAAGCTGCTGCCACTGGGCGGCGTACCAGGCGGCCAACTTGCCGTTCTGGATGGTGCCGCGGGTGGCGCCCGCGTCGGAGAGCAAGACCAGGTAGGCGCCGGGAGATTGCCGGGCTTGATCAAGAGCCGCGCTGAGCGCCGCCTGCAGGTTCGTCCCGCCCCGCAGCCGGCTGGCCTTCACCGAATCCAGCGCCTTCTGCACGGTGGCGGGATCGGCGGCGACGGGCGCGGGCGCGAAGGGCGTCACCTCGGTGTTGAAGAGCAGCAGGTTGAACTTGTCGGTGGGACGCAGCGAGCGCAGCAGCTTGTCCAGGGCCTCGTAGTTGCGGTCCAGCTTCTCCCACTGCATGGAGAGCGAGGCATCGAAGAGCGCGATGACGGTGCGGGGAGGCCCGCCGGCGGTCGCGCCGCCGCCCGCCTGTCCCATGCCCAACAGCGCTGAGGCCTCGAAAAATCCGGGCTCCGGCCCGCCCTGCACCGGGGCCATCTCGGTGGGATTGGGCTCGCCGGGGTTGGGGTTGCGGTAGGTCAGGACCTCGAGGCTGTCGGCATGCGCGGAGTCCAGGTTGTAGCGCACGGAAAAGTCCTCCGCCAGGTCGACGTTGCGGCCCTCGAACTCGCCGCGCATGGTGTGCGCGTCCTGCTGCTTGATCTGGAGCGGGTAGAGCTGGCTGGGGAACTGCACGTCCTTCAGGGCGTGGGCGGAGTGCAATTCGAAGTGGATCCAGAGGTGGGCAGCGGTCTGCGAGTGATAGGCGTCGGGGCGCAGAGGGATGGCGAAGTAAGACTTTAAGGTTTCTACCGGAATCGATTCGTGGTACTCGATTTCCAGGCGCTTTGTCCCGTAGGCCGGAATGGGCATGATCTTGGCGGAGAAGACGGCGGTGCGGCGCGCCTCCTCGGCGGTGCGCTCGCCCATCTCCAGCAGCCCGGGATCGAGGGACTGCCAGCGCAGGCTGTTGTAGATCTCCTCGGCGCGCTTGCGCTCGAGAATCACGGCGGGGATGCGGGTGGAGCCGTCCCAGACCGCGAAGTCGCTGACGGTGGCGCTGCCGGGCAGGGCGAAGACGTAGTCGCCCTCCTGGATGCCGTTGGTGTGGTTGGCGAAGACCTCGCGCACGAAGACGCGGGCGTCGCCGTTGTCGATGCGGATGGTGATCTCCATCTCCTCCAGCGAGAGGATGGAGGGATCGGGCTGCTGCTTGTCGCGGGGGATGAGCACGCCGGCGTCGCCCCAGAGCAGGGGGACGGCGGCCAGCCAAAGCAGCGCGAAATGGAAGGCGCGACGCATCAGAATCGGGCTCCTTCGGGGATACGGACCAGGCCGTTGTCGGTGCCGACGTAGAGGAAGCCGCCGGCGACCGCCAGGGCGGTGACGTTGGAGGAGGGCAGGCCCAAGGCCATCACCGTCCAGCGGCCGCTTTCGCGGTCGTAGACGTAGAGGCCGCGGCCCAGCGTCCCGGCATAGACGCGGGTGGGCGTGACCAGCATGGCGTTGGGGTTGACCTCGAAGTCGGCGCTGGCGTCGTCAAAGCTCTGCCAGCGGCCGTTGGCGTCGAGACGCAGGATGCCGGCGCCGTAGGTGCCGGCGAACCACTCCTCGCCTACCGGGGCCAGCGCGGTGATCCAGTTGGCCTTGAGCCCGGAGTTGGCGGTGGTGTAGCTGGTCTGGACCACGCCGTCCTGCAGGATGGAGAGCCCGCCCAGCGTGCCCACCAGCAGGCGGTTGCCGGAGAGGCCGAGGGCGTAGGC
>DASPRL010000156.1 GCA_035624475.1 Terriglobales bacterium | reverse complement strand
GCCGCCAAAACCCCGTCCAGCAGCTTGCGGCTCTCCCGCTTCCGCCCCAGCAGGTCCATGAAGTTCCTGGCGGTGGACGAGCTGGTGAAGGTGATGACGTGGGGGCGGCGGGCGGGCGAGCGCAGCAGCGCCTGCAGGCGGCGGCGCGAGCGCGCCGGAATGACCGTCTCGTAGGCTTCGATCACGTCCACGCGCGCGCCGGCCCGGCGCAAGTCGCGAGGCAGCACGTCGCGGGCGACTTTGGCGCGCACCAACAGCACCCGTTTTCCTCTCACCTTGCCGCGCAGCGCGGCGACCACGGACTCGGCCACGTACTCCCGCGGCATCACCTGGACGCGCAGGCCGCGCTTCTGGATGGCAGCGCGCGTCGCCGGGCCGATGGCGGCGAGGCGCAGGCGCTTGAGGTGGCGCGCGGTGAGTCGCAGCTTCTTCAGCCGTGCGAAGAGCGCCTCCACGCCGTTGACGCTGGTCAGCACCAGCCAGTCGTACTCCGCGATGCGGCGCAGCGCTTGGTCGAGCGGGCGATAAGAGCGCGGCGGGCGGATCTCGATGGAGGGGATCTCCAGCACAGTCGCGCCCTGGCGGCGCAACAGCCGGGCCAGGGCCGCGGCCTGACGGCGGGCGCGGGTGACCAGCACCCGCTGGCCGGCGAGCGGCGGAGATGGACGGTGCGTCTTCTTCACGGCTGTTGCGGCACCACGGCGGCGGCGCCGTAGACTTCCTTCAGGATCTGGTCGGCGCCGCGCTCGAGCAGGGTGCGGCCGACCTCGATGCCCAGATTCTCCGGGTCGTCGCCCAAGCGGGACTCGCGCAGCAGCTTGGAGCCATCCGGGCGCGCCACCACGGCCGTGAGCTGCAGTTGTTTTCCCGCGCGCTCAGCGTGCGCCCCGATGGGCACCTGGCAGCCTCCCCCCAGGGCGTTGAGCAGGGCGCGCTCGCAGAGGGTGGCCGCCCGGGCGTCCGCGTCGTCCAGAAAGCGCAGCGCTTCCAGGGTAGCCGCATCGCCAGCGCGCGCCTCGATGCCGAGCGCGCCCTGCCCCGCCGCCGGGCACATGGTCCCGATGGGGATCAGCTCGCGGACCATCTCGGTGCGGTCCAGGCGGTTGAGTCCGGCGGCGGCCAGCACGATGGCGTCGAAGTCGCCCGCCTGTAGCTTGCGCAGGCGCGTGTCGACGTTGCCGCGCAGAGAGAGGACCTCCAGGTCGGGGCGGACGCCCTTGAGCTGGGCCTGGCGGCGCAGGCTGCTGGTGCCCACGCGCGCGCCCTGGGGAAGGTCGGCCAGGCGCTCGAACTTCACCGAGAGCAGCGCGTCTTGCGGGTTCTCGCGCCGCGGGATGGCGGCCAGGCGGAAGCCGGCGGGCAGTTCCGTGGGCAGGTCCTTCAGGCTATGCACGGCCAGGTCCACCTTGCCTTCGGCCAGCGCCTCTTCGATCTCCTTGGTGAACATCCCTTTGGTGCCGACCTGGGAGAGCGCCACCTCGGTGATCTTGTCGCCGGTGGTCTTGATGATCTGGATCTCGACCTCATGCCCGCGCTGGCGCAGCAGCCCAGCGATATGGTTCGCCTGCCAGAGGGCGAGCTGGGAGCCGCGCGAGCCGATGCGCAGACGGGCCATCACTCGCCGCTTCCCTTCTTCCCGGCGTCGTCGAGATTGAAGAGGCGGCGGATGAGTTCGATGACGCTGGTGGCCTCGGGTTCGCGGGCGGCGCTCTTCAGGGTGGTGATGGGAGTGTGCAGCACCTTGTTCACGATGCCGCGGGTCATGGCCTCGATGGCCATCTCCTGTTCCGGGGTGAGGGCGCCCAGGCGGCCGCGCACCCGGTCGATCTCGGCCTGGCGCACCAATTCGAGCTGCTCCTGGAGCGACACGATGGTGGGCACCACGCTCAGCGTCTGGGCGCGGGCGGCGAAGCGCTCGACCTCGCCGTCCACGATGGCCTGGGCGCGCTCGGCCTCGCGGCGGCGGTCGGCCACGTGCGACGACACCACCTGCTGCAGGTCGTCGATGTCGTAGAGGAAGACGCCGTCCACCTTGTTCATCTCCGGGTCCACGTCGCGGGGGACGGCGATGTCGATGAAGAACATGGGGCGGTTCTTGCGCCGGCTCATGAACAACTCGCCGTGCTCCCGGCGGAAGATGGCGTGCGGCGCGCCCGTCGAGGTGATCACGATGTCGGCCTGGTCCACGTGGTCGTAGAGTTCCTGGTAGGGGAAGGTGGCGCCGTGGAACTTGTCGGCCAGTTGGCGGGCGCGCTCGGGAGTGCGGTTGACCACGAAGATGGAGCCGGCGCCATGGGCCAGCAGGTGGCGCGCCGCCAGCTCGCTCATCTTGCCCGCGCCCACCAGGAAGACCTTCTGCCCCGAGAGCGAGCCGAAGATCTTCTGCGCCAGCTCCACCGCCACCGAGGCCACCGAGACCGCGGAGGAGCCGATGGCGGTCTCGCTGCGCACGCGCTTGGCCACGGCAAAGGCGCGGGTGAGCAGGGCGTCGAGGCGGCCGCCGGCGGCGCCCGCGGCCCGCGCCAGCGCGAAGGCTTCCTTGATCTGGCCCAGGATCTGGGGCTCGCCCACCACCATGGAGTCCAGGCTGGAGGCTACGCGGAAGATGTGGCGCACCACCTCGCGCTCGCGATACTCGTAGAGGTATTTGTCGAAGTCCGCGGGCTCGACGGCGAAGTACTGTCCCAGGAAGCCGCGCAGGTCGGTGGAGCCGTTCCTGGCGTGGGCCAGCAGTTCCACCCGGTTGCAGGTGGAGAGCACCATGGCCTCTTCCACCCCGGGATAGGCGAGCAGGCGGCGGTTGGCCTCTCCCAGGCGGTCCTCGGGGATGGCCAGGCGCTCGCGCACCTCGACCGGGGCCGAGTTGTGGTTCACGCCGATGAGAAAGAAGTTCATTGCGCGATGAAGCTGTGCACGCTGCTGAAGTAGTTGGCCGCCCAGGCGCCGAGCGCCACCACGAAGATCACCGAGACCAGGTAGGCGGCACGGCGTCCGCGCCAGCCCGCGTGCCAGCGCGAGTACAGCAGCACCACGTACACCGCCCACATCAGCAGCGAGAGCACGATCTTGGGGTCGTGGAAGTAAGCCGGACCGAAGCGGGCCTGCGCGATCACCGCCCCCGCGATCAGCCCCAGGGTCATGAAGGGGAAGCCCAGCACCAGGGAGCGATAGCCGAGCTTGTCCATGGTGTCGAGGGCGGGCAGGCGCTCCAGGATGCCCAGCGGTCGCTTGGCCTTCAGACTGTGCTCCTGCAGGATGTAGATCACGCTGGCGGCAAAGCTGAAGAAGAGCGCGCCGTAGCCGGCGAAGACCAGGGCGACGTGCAGGATGATCCAGCCGCTGCGCAGCAGGGGCGAGGAGAACTGGGGCGGGTCCTGGCCGATGGCGGCGGTCAGCGCCAGCACGAAGACCATGGGAAAGACGAACATGCCCGGCGCCAGGGTGCGGTAGCCGGAGTAGAAGAGCAGGAAGACAGCCAGGATGAGGAAGGCCAGCAAGGACTCGGCGCGATGGACGGAGCCCAGCAGGTGACCGGCGCCGGCGGCGTCCTCTACCAGGGAAACCAGGTGGAAGGAGAAGCCCAGGCCGATGCAGGGGACGACGATGCGGGCCAGCCACTCGCCGCGGCGCGAGAGCGCCAGCAGGGCGTAGGCCAGCCCCACGCCGTAGAAGATCAGGGCCACCCGGAGCCAGAGCAGCGACATCATCCCGCCGCAATTCTAACAAGGACGGCGCACACCCGGCTTGTGACGAGCGTCACAGGGAGGGGGTCGGCCTATAGGCCCAGCCCCTCGAGCAGGCCCTCGATGTCGGCGGCGTCCACGCGCAGGCGCCGGCCCTCTTGCTGAAAGTCCGCCGCCTGGTCGAAGGCGCGGAAGAGGCGCATCTTGGCCACTGCATACTGCTCGGCCTCGGTGAGTTCGCGGCCGTGGGCCTGGGCCCAGGCGCGCAGCGCCTCCGGCTTCACCAGGATGCTGCTGGAGACCATGGTCTTGCGGTCCGCGGTGACGTCGAAGATGAACTCGGTGGCGGGAGCGTCGAGGTCGCCGGGCAGGGCCGCCCGCTTGCCCACGAAGTAGTACTGATAGACGAAGCCCATCTCGCCGGTATAGGTCTTCATGCGGCGGACGGTCACGCTTCCTCTCTCATTCCGCCGGCGCCTCGCGCAGCCGCGCCGCCGCCGTTTCCGAACTCACCGGGGTGAAGTACACCTCTTTGAAGGTGTAGGACTTGGCCTTGCTGGCCAGGATGGGCAGGATCTCGATGTGCCAGTGGTAGTCGTCGTCGATGGTCTTCCAGTACTCCAGCACCTCGGAGCGATGCATGGAATTGGGCGCGGTGTGCAGCACCAGGTGGAAGCTGTCGGTGAGGGAGCGGATGCGGATGAGGGTGCGGCGCAGCAGCGCGGCCAGATCGCTCAGCGAACCCGACTTCACCAGCACGGTGTGCTCGAAAGCGGCGTCGTGGACGCGGGGCACGATCCAGGTCTCGAAGGGGACGCGCGGTGCGTAAGGACAGCAAGCCACGAAGTCGCCGCGGTGCTCCACGATGCGCGTGCCCTCGCGCTCCTCCTGGGCCAGGATGTCGCAGAAGACGCAGCGCTCCTTCTGCTCGTAGTACTGCTTGGCGGCGCGCAATTCGTAGAGCACGCGCCGGGGCACGAAGGTGGTGGCGGTCAGCTCGCAGACCGGGTGCTCGATCTCCTGCCCGGAAAAGGCGCCGTGGTTCTTGAGGATGGTGACGTACTTGAAGCGGCGGTCGCGCTTGAGGTCCTGGATGCGCTGGGCGGCCAGCTTGAAGAACTGCGCCAATTCGGCGTCGGAGGCCTGCCAGAGCTGGCGGTCGTGCCGGGGATTTTCCACCAGCACTTCGTGCGCGCCCACCGTGCGCATGCGGTCGTAGATGCCTTCGCCGCGACGCTGGGGCTCGCCTTCCACCCGGTACAGCGCCATGGGGTGCACCACCGCGCGCGCCGACCAGGGCCCGCCGTCCACCGAGGGCATGGTCGAAACCACCTGGGGCGCGCTCTTGGCCTCGGGGCAGTAGGGGCAGGCGCCTTCCTCGCGCCGGGCACTCTCGAAGTCGTCGCCGGTGATGACCCAGGAGCGGGTGATGGGGTCCTTGCGCAGTTCCATGGCCGTAGGATAAATGCTTCCACGCTCCCGCGCTATAATCGCGGCAACCGAAACTCTGCCGCGATGAGCGATCCCTCCACGCCGCGCTCCGGCCCACCCGCCTCCACCGAGGCGACCACCCCGCTGATGCGGCAGTACGCCGCGCTCAAGAAGGAGCATCCCAACGCCCTGCTCTTCTTCCGCCTGGGCGACTTCTACGAACTGTTCTTCGAGGATGCGGTGGTGGCGGCGCGCGAGCTGCAGATCACCCTGACCGCGCGCAACAAGGAGAAGGGCGTGGCCGTGCCCATGTGCGGCGTCCCCTACCACGCCGCCGAGAACTACATCGCCAAGCTCATCCGCAAGGG
>DASPRL010000155.1 GCA_035624475.1 Terriglobales bacterium | reverse complement strand
ATAGAATGAGCCTGTCCCGCCTGACGCACTCCGCGCGCGCGCTGGCGCGCCGGAGGCCCCGTAGGCCCGTAGCTCAGTTGGTTAGAGCGCTTCCTTGACACGGAAGAGGTCAGAGGTTCGAGTCCTCCCGGGCCTACCATTTTTTCCCTCCCCTGACACAGCAGCTGGTACTCAGAAACTCGGTACTCGGTACCCGCTACTCGGTACTCTTGCATTCCCGCCCCCGCCAGCGGAGAATCCTTGCCATGGTGAGCCTGCCTGAGTTGCGCGACCCCGCCTCCGGCCCCTTCGTTCCGGGGGCGCTGGTGCTGGTCACGCTCAGCAGCCCGCGGGAGAAGTTCTGGGGCGCCATCCTGGAATTGGCCCCCGCCGGCCTCAGCGTGCGCGGCATCGAACTCAACTCCTTCGAGGACGTGGCCACCATGGTCAAGGCGGGAGAGCTGGTCACCCCCGCCGCCGTCTTCTTTCCCATGCACCGCATCGAGCGCGTGGACCTGGACGCCCGCAACGGCGAGATCCCCTCGCTCGCCGAACGCTTCCGCAGCAAGACCGGACACGACTTCGCCGGGCTGCTGGCCGCCCGCCAAGGGGGCTAGTCCCGGTGCTGCGCCAGCTCCGCACCTTTCCCAACCAGCTCACCCTGCTGCGCCTGGTCTTTATCCCCTTCATCGTCATCTGCGTGCTCGACGGCGCCTGGGGCTGGGCCCTGGCGCTGTTCGTGCTCGCCGGGCTCTCCGACGGCCTCGACGGCCTGCTCGCCCGCCTGCTCCACCAGAAGACCGAGCTGGGCCGCTTCCTCGATCCCATCGCCGACAAGCTCCTGCTCTCCACCCTTTTCCTGGTGCTCTCCTTCGCCCACAAGGTGCCCTGGTACGTGACCGTGCTGGTGCTGAGCCGCGACGTCTGCATCGTGGCCATCTCCGCCACCATCTATGCCACCACCAGCTTCCGCGCCTTCCAGCCCAGTATCTACGGCAAGGCCAACACCGTGGTCCAGGTGGCCGCGCTCTTCTTCGTGCTGCTGCGCCAGATCGTGGCCGTGCCCTGGACTTTCTATGCTGCCCGCGTCGGCCTGTGGTCCACCTTCGCCCTCACCCTCATCTCCGGCATCCACTACGCCTTCGACATCGGCAAGCGTGTCCACGCAGCCAGCCAGTAGTCAGGGGTCAGGAGTCAGGAGGACTGTGTGGCACAGCCGACCCGGCTGTGCTTCCTTTGTGCCCTTCGTGTTGTCCTTCGTGTCCTTTGTGGTTGGCTTTTCAAAGACTTTCACCACAAAGGTCACGAAGGCAGACACTAAGGCCACAACGCGCTGACTCCTGACTCTCCCTTAGCGACTAGCTACCAGCTACCAGCTGCCACTACAATCATGAATTCCGGCATCAACGTCGGTCCCACATGGCTCTGCGTCTCTTCAACACGCTCTCCGGCAAAGTGGAGGAGTTCCGCCCGCGCGAGGACAAGGTGGTCCGCATGTACTCCTGCGGGCCCACCGTCTACGACTACGGCCACATCGGCAACTTCCGCACCTTCGTCTTCGTGGACCTGCTGCGCCGCTTCCTGCGCCAGAGCGGCTACCAGCTCCGCCACGTCATGAACATCACCGACGTGGACGACCGCATCATCGAGAACTCCGCCCGCCTCGGCCTGACCGTCCGGCAGTACACGCAAAAGTACGAGCAGGCCTTCCTGGAGGACTCCGAGACCCTGAATCTCGAGCGCCCCGAGATCCTGGCGCGCGCCACCGAGCACATCCCCGAGATGGCCGCCTTCATCGCCCAACTCGCCCAGAAAGGCTTCGCCTACCGCGCCGACGACGGCTCCTACTACTTCCGCATCGCCGGCTTTCCCGGCTACGGCAAGCTCTCCAAGAAGGACCTGGCGGGCATGGAAGACGGCGCCCGCGTGGATTCCGACCGCTTCGACAAGGAGGAGGCCCGCGACTTCGCCCTGTGGAAGGCGCCTAAACCGGGCGAGGCCTCCTGGCAGACCGCGATCGGCCCCGGCCGCCCCGGCTGGCACATCGAGTGCTCGGCCATGGCCCGCCAGTTCCTGGGCGACACCCTGGACATGCACCTGGGCGGCGAAGACCTGGTCTTCCCCCACCACGAGAACGAGATCGCGCAGTCGGAAGCGCTCACCGGCAAACCCTTCGCGCGCTTCTGGGTGCACGCCCGCTTCCTGCTGGTGGAGGGCGAGAAGATGTCCAAGAGCCTGGGCAACTTCTTCACCCTGCGCGACCTCATCCTGCGCG
The DNA here is from genome assembly GCA_035624475.1 of Terriglobales bacterium. Classification (NCBI taxonomy): domain Bacteria; kingdom Pseudomonadati; phylum Acidobacteriota; class Terriglobia; order Terriglobales; species Terriglobales bacterium. The sequence continues at coordinate 3,514 of DASPRL010000155.1, read as the reverse complement.
GCCACAAGCCTTCCTCCATCCGCTACCTGCTGGCCTCCGTGCCCTACACCAAGCAGCTCAACTTCACCTTCGACGCGCTGCGCGCCGCCGCCGCCTCGGTGGAGCGGCTGCGCAACTTCCGCCTGCGCCTGGAGACGGCGAAGTTCGCCGAGGGGTCGAACCCGCAGATGGCCGAGCTGGCGCGCGCTACTCAGAGCAGGGCGACCGCCGCCCTCGACGACGACATGAACACCGCCGCCGCCCTGGGTGCCGTCTTCGACCTGGTGCGCGAGGCCAACGCCGCCGCCGACGCCGGCCAGATGCGCCAGGGCGACGTCGCGCCGCTGCTGGCTGCGCTCGACCAGTTCGATCAGATCTTCGCCGTCTTGGGCGACGACGACCTGGGCAAAGTGCGCAAGGTGCTGGAATGGGCCCGGCGCGAGGGCAGGGAAAAGGACATCACCCCCGAGGCGCAGGCGCTGGCGGCCGAGGCCCAGCTCTCCGACGCCGAGGTGGAGAGGTTCATCGCCGAGCGCCAGGCCGCCCGCCAGGCTCGCGACTTCAAGAAATCGGACGCCCTCCGCGACCAGCTCGCCGCCGCCGGCATCCTCCTCGAAGACACCAAGGACGGCGTGCGCTGGAAGCGGAAGTGATTCACCGCCGAGGTCGCAGAGATCGCAGAGAAAAGGCTAAGGGCTAGGAGCTAAGAGCTACGAGCTAAGAGCTGCTTTTCGATCGCCAGATCACCCGATGTGCTAGTCCGCTCCCGGCTCGTAGGCCGGCATCTCCTCCGGCCGGGGCTGGGGCGCGGCCGCCGCGCGCGACTGCACCTTGGAGCTGTTGACCAGCGCCACCGCCGCGATGATGATCACCGTCCCCGCCAGGATGTATCCCGTCACCGATTCCGAGAGCACCAGCCAGCCCAGAAACACCGCCACCACCGGGTTGACGTAGGCGTAGGTCGCCACCTTGGCCGTGGGCACGCGGTTGAGCAGCCAGATGTAGGCGGAGAACCCCACCCAGGAGCCGAAGATGATCAGGTAGACGATGGCGCCGGCGCCGCGCAGCGTCCACACCGCCCGATGCTGGTCGCCGAGGGCGAGCGCGATGGCCAGGTTGGCCACCCCGCCCACCGTGGTCTCCCAGCCCGCCGCCACGAAGGCGTCCACCTTCAGCTCGGAGCGGCGGGAGAGCACCGAGCCCGAAGCCCAGGAGAGCGAGGCCGCGATCAGCGTCAGGCAGCCCAGCAATTCGCGTCGCCCCAGCGTGCCCGGCGCCCGCAATTCCGGCCACAGCAGCACCAGCAGCCCGCCGATGCCCAGGGCCAGCCCCAGGAAACCGCGCCCGTGCAGCCTCTCCCCCTTCAGGATCCCGGCCTCGATCAGCGTGACCCACAGCGGCACCACCGCCACGATCAGCGCGGCCAGGCCGCTGGCCACGTACTGCTCCGACCAGGCCACCACCATGTTGCCGCCGGTCAGCAGCAGCAGCCCGATGGCGGCCAGCCGCAGCCAGTCGCCGCGCGCCACCGCCAGCCGCCGCCCCTGCAGCTTGCAGACCGCCAGCAGCAGCGGTCCCGCCACTGCGAAGCGCACTCCCATAGCCAGTGGAGCGGGAACATGCTCCACCGCGATGCGGATGCCCAGGTAGGTCGAGCCCCAGAAGAAGTACACCAGCCCGAAGGCCAGCCCTACCCGCCAGCGATGCTGTCGCTCTGCCGCCGTCATGCGTTCGTCCCGAGACTTATCAGACGCGCCCGCCCTACTTTCGATTCAGGACTTCACCTCACCAGGCTAGGCGGCGGGCGCCGGCCCCCGCTATCCGGAACTTGCGCCGGATTCCCGCTGCTAGAGTCTGCCCGGCACTGAGATCCGGCAAAAGAGCCATTGCCGCGATGGTCTTGCCCGCCGGCTCACTCCGTCCCGCTGTCCGTCCCAGCGGCCGGTCCTTGCTCCTTTCAAGGACCCGATGACCCGATCACCCGATGAATAAATGCCCTTGACGTGGCCCACTTTGGTACGTACTCTCTTGGCCATTCTCCAGAGCCTGCCAACCCCGCCGGGGTCCGGCCTGCGGGAGGGGAGTGAGAGGACCGTGAGCGCATTGCCCGCAGCTGCCGTCGGTTTGCCGTCGTATGGGACGCGCCCCGCCGCCGCCCCCATTCCCGTCTTCCGCCTGCTCTTCAATCCTTTCTGCACCTGGGGAGCGCTGCTGCTGCTGCCGCTGGCCGCCCTGCTGCCCTCCGGCGGTGCCGGCATTCCGGTGTGCCTCTTTCACTCGCTCACCGGCCTGCCCTGTCCCGGCTGCGGGCTCACCCGCGCCTTTTCCTCCTTGCTCCACGGACAGGTCGGGGCCGCCTTCGCCTATCATCCCTTCGTCTTTCTTCTTCTGCCGCTGTTCGTGATCATGGCGGCCTACAACTTCTTCCCCGCCGGGGCTCGGCAAGGGCTCGAGAGCTTCTTCCGTGCCCATGACCGGGGATTCCGGCTGGGCTATCACGCAGTGATGTACGCGTTCGTGGTGTTCGGGGTGCTTCGCTTGCTGGCCGGCGCAGCCGGGGTAGGGCTTGGAATTCAAATCTGACGAGGAGAGTGTCTCTCTATGATGGCATTGGCTTTGGTGTTCAACCTGGTCGCCTTCGTCTGCGCGATCATCGTTCTGATCCACGCCTTCAAGAACGGCGGCGCGCTGCAGGGCATCCTCTGCCTGTGCGTCCCCTTCTACATCCTCTATTACATGTTCGCCAAGTTCGAGCACCCCAAGAAGAACCTGATCATCGCCGGCTACATCGGCGGCATCGTCATCGCCCTGGTGATCCAGTTCGTCTTCGTGGGCGCTTCGATGCGGCCGTAGCCTTCCGCGGGACACCTGGCGCCCCCCGGCCCCATCCCCTCGGGCCGGGGGTTCCGCCTGCCCGCGCGCGGCGCTATAATGACCGCCGGAACCGCTCCATGACCCGCGCCAGCCACAAGGCGATGCTCGCCGGTTGCCACCTGCCTCCGGCGCAGGTCCGCCCCAGCCTCTTCGGCGGCGATTAGCTCTCCTCCCGCCTCTCCGCTTTTCCTGGAAGGCCTTCATCCGCGCGCTCGCCCGCGCCCCAACCCTTTGCGAGGAGAAGAACATGGCTACCAAGGACCTGGCTCCCACCGCCGCCCCGCGCATCAAGACCGCGCTCCCCGGCCCCAACGCCCGCCGCGTGCTCGCGGGCGACCGGCAGTACATCTCGCCCTCCTACACCCGCTCCTACCCGCTGGTGGCGAAATCAGGACGCGGTGTCGTCATCACCGACGTGGACGGCAACGAATTCTTTGACTTTTCCGCCGGCATCGCCGTGACTTCCACCGGCCACTGTCACCCGGAGATCGTGGCCGCCGTCCAGAAGCAGGCCGCCGAGCTGATCCACATGTCCGGCACCGACTTCTACTACGAGAGCATGGTCACGCTCGCGGAGCGGCTCTCGAAGATCGCCCTCATGCCCGGACCGCACAAGATTTACTACGGCAACTCGGGTACGGAGGCAGTCGAGTGCGCGCTG
>DASPRL010000154.1 GCA_035624475.1 Terriglobales bacterium | reverse complement strand
CAGGGCAGGGTCACCGATCCTTCGGGGGCCGTTATTCAGGGGGCCACCGTAACCTTGACCGATACCAATACCGGCCAGTCGCAAAGCACGCGCACCGACTCCCAAGGCATGTACAGGTTCAGGATCGTGCCGTCCGGCAATTCGCAGTTGAAGGTCGACGCCCTCAACTTCCAGTCCATGGTGGTCAGGCTCGCGCCCGGCGCCGGGCGGCGCGATGTGAAGCTGAATGTCGGCGCCGCCAGCGAAACGGTCACGGTGGAAGACCAGCCATCGCGGGAGACGGTCGCCGAGGCCATCAGCAACCTCGAGACCGAAACTGCCAGCGGCGAGGTCGGCGACCTCTTCGAGTACGACGTCAAGCAGAAGATCACCATCCTGAAGAACCAGTCGGCGCTGGTGCCCATCGCGCAGGCGCCCATCGAGGCGGAGAAGGTCACCCTGTGGAGCGGCGACGAAGATGCCGCTCCGCTGCGCGCCCTCTGGCTCACCAACACCAGCGGCCTCACCCTCGATGCCGGCACCTTCAACGTCCTCGAGGACGACACCTTCGCGGGCGAGGGCCTGCTCGAGACCATCAAGCCGGCGGAGCGCCGCCTGCTCTCCTACGCCGTGGACCAGGGGGTGCGCATATCCACCAAGGAGGAGGGCGAAGAGGAGCCCATCAGCCACATCAGCGTGCTCAAGGGCGTGATGAAGATCACGCGCGAGGAGCGCGAGACCAAGACCTACACCGTGCGCAACTCCGACACCAGCGCGCGCGCGGTCATCCTCGAGCACCCCGTGCGCGACGACTGGAAGCTGATGGGCGACCTGAAGCCGGAGGAAACCTCGGCCACGCACTATCGCTTCCGCGTGAAGGTCGGGCCGGGAGCCACGGAGAAGCTGGCGGTCGAGGAGTCGCATCCGCTGGAGACCCAGTACGCGCTCACCAACCTCTCCAGCAAGGACGTGGAGCTGTGGGCGCAGCAGAAGCGGCTCACCCCGGAGATGGAGCAAGCCTTCCGCCGCGTGCTGGCGCAGAAGAACGTGGTCTCCGGCCTGGACGCGCAGATGCGCGTCGCCCAGCAGCAGGTCGAGACCATCACCGTGGACCAGGGCCGCCTGCGCGAGAACATGAAGGCGCTCAAGGGCAGCGCCGAAGAGCGGGCCCTGTTGCAGCGCTACACCCGCGAACTGAACTCACAGGAGGACCAGTTGGACAAGCTGCGCAGCGAACTCGCCGACCTGAAGGGGAAGCGGGCGCAGGCGGCGGCCGAACTCGACCGCATCATCCAGGAGATCGCGCTGGAGACGACGTTCTAACCCGCAGGATGGCTGGCTAGGTACTCGGCCACCAGGGTGGCGCAGTCCTCCACGAACTGGCGGTCGGCGGGGCCGAAGGTGTTGGCGAAGTAGCTGTTGATGTCCAGCTCTCCGGCCACCCGGCCCTGGACCAGCACCGGCGCCACCATCTCCGACTTGGTGTCCTGCGAGCCTTGCAGGTAGCGCAGGTCCTTGGTCACGTCCTGCACCAGCACCGTCTTGCCGCTGGCAGCGCAGGCGCCGCACAGGCCATCGTCCAGGGGGATGCGCCCGTGGGGCGTGAAGCTGCCGGCGAACGGGCCCAGCACCAGGTAGCCGGGATCGCTCGGGTCGATGAGGTAGAAGCCCACCCAGTTGTAGCGCACCATCTTCTCGTGCAGGGTGTCGGAGACGTGCTGCATCAGGGACTGGGCGGAGGCGGCGGTGGCCGCGAAGGTCCGCAACTCTGCGAGCAGCCCGGCGTGTTGGTCCATGCTGGTCCTCCTCCCCCTCAGCGCTTGTAGCCGATCTTGCGCAGGAAGTCGCGGCGGGCGGCGGCCTCCTCGGGGCCTTCCACGCCCTTGGGCGGGCTGCCGTCGATCACGCCCAGCACCCCGCGTCCCTGCGGGCTGCGCGCCACGATCACTTCCACCGGGTTGGCGGTGGCGCAGAAGATAGTGCACACCTCGGGCACGCGCCGGATGGCGCCCATCACGTTGATGGGATAGGCGTCGCGCAGGATGAGCACGAAGGTGTGCCCGGCGGCGAGCGCCTGCGCGTTGCGGACGGCGGCGGCGCGCAGTGCCTCGTCGTTGCCCTCGGCGCGGGTCAGGCAGGGGCCGGAACTCTCGTTGAAGGCGAGGCCGAACTTCGCCTGTGGCACGGTGGTGGCCACCGCCTCGTAGAGGTCTTCTACCGTCTTGATGAAGTGCGATTGGCCGACGATGAGGTTGGCGTCGGCGGGGAATTCCATGCGCACGCTCTCCAGCTCCAGCATGGGCGCCTCCCGCTTGTGCGCGCCCATGATAGCGCGCCCGGCCCGCTTCAGTCGCTCCAGGGCGCGCCCCACTCCGCCTGGCGCGCCTGCCGGTAGACATCCTTCCGGGATTTGGTGACCGTGCGCTGCTCCAGCCGGCTCGCCGTGCACAGCGTGAGTTGGATGTGGCCGGGGCGGATCAGGGGATGGCGGATGACGCGCGCGGCGGGCAGCTCCACCGGCGCGCGCCCGGCAACGAGATACGAGAACTTCTCGTCCTCGTAGCCGAGCGCGCCCTGCTTGAGCCGGCGGTGGGCCGCGGAGCGCTCCAGGCGCACGGCGAAGTGGCACCAGTCGCCGGCCTGGGCCATGGGACAAGCCTTGGCGTGCGGGCAGGGCGCCACCAGGTGCGCTCCCCAGTCGAGCAGCGCGGTGCGCGCCGCCAGTACGCGCGCGAAGCCCGCCGGCGTGCCTGGCTCAAGTATGACCAGCAGCGTGGCGGCCGCGTCCCAGGCGGCGCGCAGGAACTGCGCCGTGGCCTTCTCGCTGATCTCCGCCAGAGCATAGGAGATGACCACGAGGTCGTGGGGCTCGCCGGCAGCCTTTGCCAGCACGTCCTGCTGGAGCCACTGCGCTCCCACGACTGCCGGGTGGCGGCTTTGCGCCGCCACCCGGCGGCCTGCGACGACCAGCGGCGCCTCGCGCTCGACCAGCGTGATCTTCTCCAGCCCGGGGAAGGTCTCTGCCGCGGCCCACATGCTGGTGCCCGGCCCAGCGCCCAAATCGAGCAGGCTGCGCGGCGCGAGCCCCGGCATCCGCGCCGCGACTTCTTCGAAAACACGGCGATTGGCGGCGAAGGTGGCGGGCAGCCGGGTCTGGAGATACGCGGCCAGGTGCGCGGGCGAGCGCAGCGCCGAGGGTTCACCCTCTTGGTAGCGTTGGCTGAGCTCGCGCGCGGCGCGCGGCAGCAGGCGCGCGTCCACCGCCGCCACCTCGCGCTCGATCGCGCGGCGCAACTCCTCCGGCAGACGCATGCAGAGAGTGTAATCGCTCAGGCCAGAGGCAGGCGCCAGCGCGCGCGGAAGACGTAGCGGTCGTTGACCCAAAAGTTCACCAGCCCGCAGGCGCAGATCGCCAGCATGTTGGAGGGCAGGTAGGGCAGGTGGGCCACGCCCACCAGCAGGCGCATCACTGCCACGTTCCCCAGGATAGAGATAGCGCCGGTGGTGCCGTTGAAGCGCGCCAGCCGCGCCAGGGCGTGGGCCAGGGTGGCGCTGGCACGGTCGGACCAGGTATAGCGTTCGTGCCAGAGGAAGTTGTGCAGGATGGCGGCCTCGACCGCCAGCACCGTCGCCCAGAGATAGGGTACACGCGCCAGGCGGGCCAGCGCCTCCAGCGTCCCCAGTTGCACGCCGATCCCGATCAGGCCCACCAGGTTGTACTGCAGCCAGCGCCGCAGGGTCCGCCGCCATCCTTCCTTCGCGGGGCTCACGGCAACGGCTCCTCGCGGTAGAGCTTCGCGATGTGCCGCGCCGCCGAGACCACCAGCATCGCGGCCATGCCGGCGATGGCCACCGCGCCGCCCAGGTCGAAGAGGCGGAAGGCGCGGCCGAACAGATGCGCCGTCGGCCAGCGCAGCAGCGCCAGGTTGCCGGCGATCAGCAAGATCCGGACCTCGGTCGGCCCGAAGCGCCAGAACGACATGTGGAAGCTGCCCAGGGTGTAGGTCGCCAGGTAGAC
>DASPRL010000153.1 GCA_035624475.1 Terriglobales bacterium | reverse complement strand
GGTGATCGTGGCGGTGCTGCTGGCGTTCGCCTACGGCATCATCGGCTGGCCGCAGCAGTGGAGCAAGCAAGGGCTGCTGGAATCCGTGCAGAAGCGCATCAGCCTGGGGCTGGACCTGAAGGGCGGCACCCACCTGGTGCTGCAGGTCATGGTGGATGACGCCGTCAACACCGAGACCGACCGCGCGGTGGAACGGCTCAAAGACCAGCTCAAGACCGCCAACATCAACTACGCCCAGATCCTGAAGCCCGATCCCACCAGCCATCCCGAGCTGATCCAAGTGAAGGGAGTGTCGCCGGATGCGAGCGGGGACTTCAAACGAGTGGTGCAGGACGGCCTACCCGACTACGACCCGACCTTGGGAGCCGAAAATAGCTGGACCCTGACCCTGAAGCCCACGGCGGAGACCGAGCTGAAGAACCGGGCGGTGGCGCAGGCCATCCAGACCATCTCGACGCGCATCAACGAATTGGGCGTGACCGAACCCACGGTGCAGGAGCAGGGGCTGGGACAGTACCAGATCCTGGTGCAACTGCCGGGGGTGTACGACCTGGCGCGGGTCAAGGATGTGATCCAGTCCACCGCCATGCTGGAGATCCGGCAGGCGCTGGATGGGAGCCGTTCGTACGCCAGCCAGCAGGACGCGCTCAACGCCCACCAGGGCATGCTGCCGCCGGACGCGGTGCTGCTGCCGGGACGCCCGGCGCCGGGCGACCAGGGCGAGGGGCAGGTGTGGTGGGTGATCTCGCGCACGGCCGCAGTTTCGGGCAGCGACCTGCGGCGCGCCATGGCAGGGACCGACGAGTCGGGCCGCCCGGAAGTGAACTTCGAGTTGACCGCCGACGGCGGAAAACGTTTTGCGCGTTTCACCGGGGCGCACGTCAACGATTCCCTGGCCATCGTCCTGGACGGCAAGGTCATCGAGGTGGCCAGAATCGACGAGCAGATCCACGACACAGGCCGGATCAAGGGAGCCTTCACCCAGCAGCAAGTGAACGACCTGGTCATGGTGCTGAACTCGGGGGCGCTGCCCGCCAGCATCCACTATCTGGACCAGGAGACGGTGGGCGCCTCACTGGGCGCCGAATCCATCCGCGAGGGCGTGACCGCCGCCATCGTGGGCATGGCCGCGGTGCTGGTCTTCATGCTCGTGTACTACAAGGGCGCGGGCATCAACGCCGACCTGGCTCTCATCCTGAACCTCGTGATTCTGCTGGGCTTCCTGGGCTACAGCTCGGCCACGCTGACCTTGCCGGGGATCGCGGGGGTGATCCTGACGGTGGGCATGGGCGTGGACTCCAACGTGCTCATCTTCGAGCGCATCCGGGAGGAATTGCGCAACGGCAAGGCGCCGGGCTCGGCGGTGGACCAGGGCTTCCAGCACGCCTGGGTCACCATCGTGGACACACACGTGACCACCATCGTGTCGGCGGCCATCCTGTTCCTGTTCGGGACGGGGCCGGTGCGAGGCTTCGCCGTGACCCTCACCTTCGGGTTGCTGGCCAACCTGTTTACGGCGGTCTTCGTCTCGCGTACCATCTTCGACGCCATCTTGAACCGCAAACAGCGGGGCGAGGCCATCAGTATCTGAAAGGGAGTTGGGAGTCAGTAGCTGGGAGTCAGCGGGAACTTTTCGGGGAGCAGCGGTGTCTGAAACAAGATTGGGTTGTGGGCCGGAGCTAGCACCGGCCAGGCGCCGCTGAAGTCATAAACAACGTGGAATTCTTTCGCGACACCAACATCGATTTCCTGGGGAAGAAGTGGTACTTCCTCGCCTTCTCGCTGATCTTCAGCGTGGCGGGGGTGCTTTCCATGCTCTTCTGGCACCACATCCCCCTAGGGGTGGACTTCCGGGGTGGCACCATCGTCCAGGTCAAGTTCACCAGCGCGCCCAACGCCGACCAGATCCGGTCGCTGATGGACAAGGCAGGGCTGCGCGACAGCCGCATCCAGACCTACGGCCCGGCCGCCAACAACGAGGTGCTGATCTCGCTGCCGCTGAGCGAGACCAGCGAGGCGGCGCTGGATAAGGGCAAGCTGGCCATCCTGCGCGCGCTGTCGGGCGCCGCGCCCGAGGGCAAGCTCGACCTGAACAACACCGACGTGCAGGCGCTGCAGGCCGATCTGCTGGAAAAGGACCCCTTGCACTTGGGGACGGACGCGGCCCAGCGTTATGCCCAGATCGCGCAAGCCCTCGTGGACCAGCGCGACAAGAAGCTGGGCGGCGTGCTGCACTCCTTCGACGAGCTGAAGGGAGCCGCGCCGGAGCCGGTGCTGCAGCGGCTGCAGTCGGATTTCTACCTATCGAACTTCGCGGAACGCGGGGGAAGCATCGTGGGTCCGCAGGTGGGGGCGCAGTTGCGGCGGCAGGCGCTGCTGGCCACGTTGTATTCGCTGGCCGGCATGCTGGTGTACCTGGCCTTCCGCTTCGAGTGGATCTACGGCGTGGCCGCGGTGGTGGCCTGCTTCCACGACACCCTGATCACGGTGGGAGCGTTCTCGCTGGCCAACAAGGAGATCTCGCTGACCGTGATCGCCGCCATCCTCACCCTGGTGGGCTATTCCATGAACGACACCATCGTGGTCTTCGACCGCATCCGCGAGAACCTGAAGCTGCTGCGGCGCGAGAGGATGGAAGACATCGTCAACAAGAGCATCAACCAGACGCTGAGCCGGACCATCCTGACCTCGGGGCTGACTTTCCTCACCGTCCTCTCCCTGTTCCTGTTCGGGGGGGAAGTTTTGCATGGGTTCTCTTTTGCGCTGGTCATAGGCATCCTGATAGGTACATACTCTTCGATCGCAGTTGCGGCCCCCATGCTGGTGGCCTACCAGAACTGGCGGGTGCAGCGATCGGGACGGGGACCCATGCCGGGGGGCGGCGGGCGCCGCGCCCAGGAGAACGGCCCGACGCGGGAAGCGTCGTCCGGCAAGGACGCGGGCAACCGCGAGAAGATCCGGGCGCGGGCCTAGCCCGCACCCGAAACAGGAGCGGGAGACCGCTGCTGTGGAGACCGGGAGCCTTCCCAGCGGATCCGGTGTCTAAGTAGTACAGGTTGCAGGAGATAAACAAATGTTTGAAGACAGCCTAGTGGAGTCGGCAGGCCGGATCAGAACCAAGCGGGGCTGGACCACACTGCTTTCGTTCCTTCTGGAGGGGCTGGCGATCGGGGTGATGATTCTGCTGCCCCTGATCTACACCGAAGCCCTGCCCAAACAGCAACTGATGAGCTTCCTGGTGGCGCCGCCTCCGCCCCCGCCGCCGCCCCCCCCGGCTGCGGCCCAGCAGATCAAGGTGGTCAAGGTGGAGAGCGACATCGTCAACGGCGAGCTGCGCACCCCCACCAAGATCCCGGAGAAGGTCAAGATGATCCAGGAGGACGCGCCCCCGCCGCCGGTGAGTTCCACCGGAGGAGTGGTGGGAGGCGTGCCCGGAGGCGTGCCCGGAGGTTCGCTGGGCGGCGTGATCGGAGGCATCATCGGCTCCGCTCCCGTGGCCATGCCCAAAGTGGCGGCCCCGCAGCGCATCCGCGTCTCCTCGGGCGTGGCCCAGGGCATGCTCATCCAGCAGGTGCAGCCCGTGTATCCGCCCATGGCCAAGATGGCCCGGGTGCAGGGGACGGTGGTGCTGCAGGCGGTGATCAGCAAGGAGGGCACCATCGAGAATCTGCGCGTGGTCAGCGGCCACCCCATGCTCATCCAGTCGGCCCTCGATGCCGTCAAGCAGTGGCGCTACAAGCCCTATCTGCTGAGCGGGGAGCCGGTGGAAGTGGACACCCAGATCACCGTGAACTTCAACCTGACCGGCGGCTAGAACGAGTGTGGGCCTCGTTCCCCGCCGGACGAGGCCGGAGTGAGCAGGGCGGTCCCGTTCCAGGACCGAGCAAGACCTCTCCGCGGGAGCGGGGAGCCAAGATTCGCGAGACATTCTGAGGAGGAGTGAATTCACCCATGCTTCTATCGAGCCTAGCAAGTTTCATCGTGATCAAGGCGCCGGCCGCCTTCGCGTTCTTCCTGCAGGAAGAGCAGGCAGTGGGCTGGGACGTGGTTTCGCTGTGGCACCAGATGGGCATCCTGGCCAAGATCGTGGTCGTGATCCTGTTCGTGATGTCGGCGTGGTCGATCGGCGTGATGATCGATCGCTGGATCGCGTACGGGGCGGCCCGCAAACAGTCGCGGCAGTTCGCGCCGGCGGTGGCGGGCGCGCTGCGCGACGGCAAGATCGATGAGGCCATCCGCGTGGCCGAGCGCAACAAGAAGAGCCACCTGGCCAAGGTGGTCACCGCCGGGCTGCAGGAGTTCAAGGCCCACGGCGACAGCCCCGACATCCCGGGCGAGCAGATCGAAGCCTCGCGCCGCGCCCTGGAGCGGGCCTCGGCCATCGTGCACGCCGAACTCAAGCGCGGCCTGGGCGGCCTGGCCACCATCGGCGCCACCGCTCCCTTCGTGGGGCTGTTCGGCACCGTGGTGGGCATCCTCAACGCCTTCCGCAAGATCCAGGAGTCGCACGCGGCCGGTCTGGGCGCGGTGGCGGGCGGCATCTCGGAGGCCTTGGTGACCACCGCCGTCGGGCTGGCCGTGGCCATCCCCGCGGTCATGGCCTTCAACTACTTCACCAGCAAAGTGGAGGCCTTCGACGTCGAGATGGACAACTCCTCCAGCGAGCTGGTGGACTACTTCCTGAAGAAGTCGGGACGGGCCCGCTAAGGCCGGGAGCGGATCTATGGCGTTGGCGAAGAAGATCGCGGACGTCAACAGCACCATCAACGTCACCCCCATGGTGGACGTGATGCTGGTGTTGTTGATCATCTTCATGGTGATCACGCCCATGCTGCAGAAGCAACATCCGGTGCAGCGGGCGGTGACCGATAACCCGGTCCCGATGGACGATGCCGACCACGAAGACGCGGTGGTGGTGTCGGTGGAGCGCGACGGCAAGGTCTACCTGGGCAACGAGCAGGTGACCCCCGACCAGCTCGAAGGACGCATCCGGGACCGCCTGGCCAACAAGGTGGACAAGCGCGTGTACATCAACGCGGACGCGCGCGCCAAGTACGGCGGGGTGGTGGAAGTAGTGGACAATGTCCGCGCCGCCGGCGTGGACCTGGTGGGGCTGCTCACCCAGCAGCGCCGGCAGGGCGCCGCCGCCGTCCGGCCCCCGGGCCAGTGAGAACGAGGCAGAGAGTGAGGTCATTTCCATGGCAATGACAATGGGAGGGGCCAAGGGCGGCCCCTCGGCCGACATCAACGTCACGCCCATGATCGACATCCTGCTGGTGCTGCTGATCATCTTCATGGTGATCACGCCGCTGACGCCGCAGGGCGAGGACGCGCTGGTGCCCCAGCCGCCTCCCCCCAACCAGCAGAAGCAACCGCCCAGCCCTGACCGCACCATCGTGGTGCAGGTGCTGAAGTCGGGAGGCGGGCAGCCCACCCTCAAGATCAACCAGGACGACGTCACCTGGGCCGACCTCAAGAGCCGGCTGGAGGAGATCTACAAGTCGCGGGCGGAGAAGGTGATGTTCGTCAAGGGCGATCCCGACGTGGACTTCCAGGACGTGGCGGTGGTCATCGATACCGCCCACGCCGCGGGGGTCGACAAGGTGGGCCTGATCACCGCCAAGATCGAAGCGGGACAGTAAAACCGGGAGCGCCGGGTGGGGTCCCCGGCGTCCCCTAGCATGGGAGAGGATCGGAATGAAGACAACCCTGCGACTGCTGGCAGTCGGGATGCTGACGGCCGCCTTGCTGGGCCTCACCGGCTGCAATAAGCTGAAGGCGCGGGACCAGCTCAACAAGGGGGTGCAGGCCTACAAGGCCGCCCGCTTCGAGCAGGCCATCGAGCACTTCAAGAACGCCGTCGAACTCGACCCCAACCTCAGCGTGGCCAAGCTCTACCTGGCCACCGCTTACACCGGGCAGTACATTCCCGGAGTGCCAAGTCCGGAGAACGTCCGCATGGCGGAGCAGGCCATCGACCAATACAAGCAGGTGCTGGCCACCAATCCCGATTCCCAGTACAAGCTCACCTGCCTGAAGGGCATCGCTTCGCTGTACTTCAACATGAAGGAGCTGGACAGGGCCCGCGACTACTATCGCCAGGCCTTGGTGGTGGACCCCAACGATCCCGAGATCTACTACTCCATCGGGGTGATCGACTGGACCGAGACCTACCAGAAGGCCGCGGAGGTCAAGGCCCCCCTGGGATTGAAGGTGGACGATGAGTACAAGAAAGACAAGCCCAGCGCCGCGGCCTGCCAGCAGTTGAAGGCGGCCAAC
>DASPRL010000152.1 GCA_035624475.1 Terriglobales bacterium | reverse complement strand
TGGTCTCGCGCGGGATCTTGGCCAGCACGTCGCCGGGATGCACGCTGTCGCCGTCCTGCACCATGAGGTGGGCTCGCGAGGGCATCAGGTAGCGCTTGCTGCCCTTGCCCTTGATCACGATGGCGGGCTGGTGCTTCTCGTCGGGCGACTCCGCCACCACGTGGCGGGAGAGGCCCGTGACCTCGTCCACTTCCTCGTGCAGGGTGACGCCTTCGTGCAGATCCTTGAACTGCACCGCGCCGCCGATCTCGGTGAGGATGGCGAAGGTGTAGGGATCCCACTCGACCAGCGCCTGGCCCAGGGTGACCTGCTGCCCGTCCTCCACCTTGACGCGGGCGCCGTAGACCACGGAGTAGCGCTCCTTCTCGCGGGCTTTCTCGTCCACGATGGTGATGGAGCCGTTGCGGTTCATCACCACCAGGCCACCCTCCTTGGAGCGCACCGTCTGCAGGTTCTGGAAGCGCACCATGCCGTTGCTCTTGGCCTCCAGGCGCGACTGCTCGGAGACCCGGGAGGCGGTGCCGCCGATGTGGAAGGTGCGCATGGTGAGCTGCGTGCCGGGCTCGCCGATGGACTGCGCCGCGATCACGCCCGTGGCCTCGCCCAGCTCCACCAGGCGTCCCGAGGCCAGGTTGCGCCCGTAGCACATGACGCACACCCCGCGCTTGGATTCGCAGGTCAGCACGGAGCGGATCTTCACCCGCTCGATGCCGGCCGCCTGGATGGCGCTGGCCAGGTCTTCGCTGATGTCCTGGTTGACGTCCACGATCACGTTGCCTTCGTAGTCCTTGATCTTCTCCAGCGAGACCCGGCCCACGATGCGGTCGCGCAGCGGCTCAATGATCTCGCCCGACTCCACGATGGAGCCGACGTAGATGCCGTCCACGGTGCCGCAGTCCTGCTCGCTGACGATGACGTCCTGGGCCACGTCCACCAGGCGGCGGGTGAGGTAGCCGGAGTCGGCGGTCTTGAGGGCGGTGTCGGCCAGGCCTTTGCGCGCGCCGTGGGTGGAGATGAAGTACTCCAGCACGGTCAGCCCTTCGCGGAAGTTGGCGGTGATGGGCTGCTCGATGATCTCGCCCGAGGGCTTGGCCATGAGGCCGCGCATGCCGGAAAGCTGGCGGATCTGCTGCTTGGAGCCGCGGGCCCCGGAATCGGCCATGACGTAGATGGGGTTGATGCGCCCCTGCTTGTCCTCCTCCTGCATGGCGCTGAACATCTCGTCGGCCACCTTCTCGGTGATGCCCGACCAGATCTCGATGACCTTGTTGTAGCGCTCGCCGTTGGTGATGGCGCCGTCCAGGTACTGCTGCTGCACGTTGACCACCTGCTTCTCGGCGTCGCGCACCAGTTGCCGCTTGTTGTCGGGGATGACCATGTCGTCGATCCCGATCGACAGCCCGGCGCGGGTGGCGAACTGGAAGCCCAGTTGCTTGATCTCGTCGAGCATGCGCACCGTGGTCTCCAGCCCGAAGCGCAGGTAGCAGTAGTTCACCAGTTGCCCCACGCCCTTCTTCTTGAGCAGGCCGTTGATGTAGGGCATGCCCTCGGGCAGGTGGTCGTTGAGGATGACGCGGCCCACGGTGGTGTTGATGAACTGGCGGTCCAGCTTGATAGGCTCGCTGTGCAGCACGTCCTGGTCGTCGTAGGCGGCGGTCAGGTCGAGCACCTCGCCGCTGTAGCGCAGGCGGATGGGAGTGAGCGTCTCCACCTCCTTGGCCTCCAGCGCCAGCAGCACCTCGTCGAGGTTGGCGAAGGCGCGGCCCTCGCCCTTGGCCCCGTGCTTGGCCTTGGTCAGGTAGTAGATACCCAGCACCATGTCCTGCGTAGGCACGGTGATGGGCTGGCCCGAGGCGGGAGAGAGGATGTTGTGCGAGCTCAGCATGAGCACGCTGGCCTCCACCTGCGCCTCCGGGGAGAGCGGGATGTGCACCGCCATCTGGTCACCGTCGAAGTCGGCGTTGAAGGCGGTGCACACCAGAGGATGGATCTTGATGGCCTTGCCTTCCACCAACACCGGCTCGAAGGCCTGGATGCCCAGGCGGTGCAGGGTGGGAGCGCGGTTCAGCAGCACGGGATGGTCCTTGATGACCTCTTCCAGGATGTCCCACACCACCGACTCCTGCGCCTCCACCATCTCCTTGGCCTGCTTGATGGTGGTGCACTGCCCGGTCTGCTCCAGGCGGTGGTAGATGAAGGGCTTGAAGAGCTCCAGCGCCATCTTCTTGGGCAGGCCGCACTGATGGAGCTTGAGTTCCGGCCCGACCACGATGACGGAGCGGCCGGAGTAATCGACGCGCTTGCCCAGCAGGTTCTGGCGGAAGCGTCCCTGCTTGCCCTTGAGGGTGTCGGAGAGCGACTTCAGCGGCCGGTTGTTGGCGCCGCGCAGCACGCGGCCGCGGCGGCCGTTGTCGAACAGGGCGTCCACCGCCTCCTGCAGCATGCGCTTCTCGTTGCGCACGATGACCTCGGGGGCGTGCAGGTCCATCAGCTTCTTGAGCCGGTTGTTGCGGTTGATGACCCGGCGGTAGAGGTCGTTGAGATCGCTGGTGGCGAAGCGGCCGCCGTCCAGCGGCACCAGGGGACGCAGCTCCGGGGGAATGACCGGGATGACGTCCAGGATCATCCACTGGGGCTTGTTGCCGCTCTTGCGGAAGGCCTCCACCACCTTCAGGCGCTTGGCGTGCTTGAGGCGCTTCTGCATGGAGCTCTCGTGCTTCATCTTGTCGCGCAGCTCGGTGGAGAGTTCGTCCACGCTGACGCGCTTGAGCAGTTCCTTGATGGCCTCCGCCCCCATCATGGCCTTGAAGCCGGTGGGGCGGAACTGCTGGTCCAATTCCCGGAACTTGGTCTCTTCCTTGATGATCTCCTTTTCCTTGACGGGGGCGTCGCCGGGGTCCACCACCACGTAGGCCTCGAAGTAGAGCACCGACTCCAGGTCGCGCAGGGAGATGTCGAGCAGGTGTCCGATGCGGCTGGGCAGGCCCTTGAAGAACCAGACGTGGGAGCAGGGCGAGGCCAGCTCGATGTGTCCCAGGCGCTCGCGCCGCACCTTGGAGAGGGTGACCTCCACCCCGCACTTGTCGCAGATCACGCCGCGGTGCTTCATGCGCTTGTACTTGCCGCAGAGACACTCCCAGTCGGTGACCGGGCCGAAGATGCGGGCGCAGAACAGCCCGTCGCGCTCCGGCTTGAAGGTGCGGTAGTTGATGGTCTCCGGCTTGGTCACCTCGCCGTGCGACCAGGAGCGGATCTTCTCCGGCGAGGCCAGGCTGATGCGGATGGCATCGAAATCGGCGATGTTGGCTCCGAGATCAAAGGGACTGGTGCGGTACAAGTTGTCCTCCCGTTCCTGCGGCGTTGTCGCCCGCCGCCCTGCAGTGGCCCGTGGTCAGTGACCCGTGGCCAGTTCTTCCTTAGATCTTGCGGACCGGCGGCCGGGTCAACTGACCACCGGCCACTGGCCACTGTTCCTAGTCCGCGGCCGCCACGGCCAGCGCCTTGCGCTCCGTCTTGACCAGCTCCACGTCCAGGCAGAGCGACTGCAACTCGCGGATGAGCACGTTGAAGGACTCGGGCACGCCCGGCTCGATGGCGGCCTCGCCCTTCACGATGGCCTCGTAGATCTTGGTGCGGCCATAGACGTCGTCGGACTTCGCGGTCAGCAGTTCCTGCAGGATGTAGGCGGCGCCGTAGGCCTCCAGCGCCCACACTTCCATCTCGCCGAAGCGCTGGCCGCCGAACTGCGCCTTGCCCCCCAGCGGCTGCTGGGTGATGAGCGAGTAGGGCCCGATGGAGCGCGCGTGGATCTTGTCGTCCACCAGGTGCGAGAGCTTCAGCATGTAGATGTAGCCCACGGTGACCGGCTGCTCGAACAGGTCGCCGGTCATGCCGTCGCGCAGCACCGTCTTGCCCGATTCGGGCAGGGCCGACTCCTTGAGCAGCGACTTGATCTCCGGCTCGCGGGCCCCGTCGAAGACGGGCGAGGAGAAGTACACGCCCCGGGTCATGCCCTTGGCCACCGCCTCCAGCGTGTCCTCGTCCAGCCCGGCGATGCGCTCGGCGAAGGGGGTCTCCTTGAAGATGGTCTTGAGTTCGCGGCGCAGCGTCTCCTCGCGCGAGTTCTCCTCCAGCAGGCGGGTGATGCGCGCCCCCAATTCGTGGCCGGCCCAGCCCAGGTGGGTCTCCAGGATCTGGCCCACGTTCATGCGGCTGGGCACGCCCAGGGGATTGAGCACGATCTCCACCGGGGTACCGTCGGAGAGGTAGGGCATGTCCTCGTCGGGGAGGATGCGGGCGATCACGCCCTTGTTGCCGTGGCGCCCCGCCATCTTGTCGCCCACGCTCAGCTTGCGCTTCATGGCGATGTACACCTTCACCAGCTTGATGACGCCGGGAGGCAGCTCATCGCCCTTCTGCAGCTTGTCCACCTTCTCCTTGACGATCTTGCGCAGCACGTCGATCTGGCGCGAGGTCATCTCCTCGATCTCGTCGATCTGCTCGTTGACCCGCGGGTCCTTGTCGGCGTACTTGATGCGCTTCAGGTTCTTGGTGGAGATGCGCTCGATGGTCTCGCGATCCAGCACCGCGCCCTTGGTGAGCAGGCGCTTGTTGGTGCGCTCGTCGTGCAGGTCGGCCTGCACTTCCTTGCCGCCCAGGATGTTCTCCAGGCGCTTCAAGCGCTCGTCGGTGAGGATGCGGATCTCGTCGGCCAGGTTCTTCTCCAGCTTCTCCACCTGGGATCCCTCGATGGCCTTGGCGCGCTCGTCCTTCTCCGCTCCCTTGCGGGAGAAGATCTTGACGTCCACCACCGTGCCCTCGATGCCCGGAGGGCAGGTGAGGGAGGCGTCGCGCACGTCGCCGGCCTTCTCGCCGAAGATGGCGCGCAGCAGCTTCTCCTCCGGGGTGAGCTGGGTCTCGCCCTTGGGCGTGACCTTGCCCACCAGGATGTCGCCCGCCTTGACCGTGGCCCCGATGCGGATGATGCCGCTCTCGTCCAGGTCGCGCAGCGCCGACTCGCTGACGTTGGGGATGTCGCGGGTGATCTCCTCCGGCCCCAGCTTGGTGTCGCGCGACTCGATCTCGAACTCCTCGATGTGGATGGAGGTGTAGTAATCCTCCTTCACCAGCTTCTCCGAGACCAGGATGGCGTCCTCGAAGTTGTAGCCGCGCCAGGGCATGAAGGCGACGAGCACGTTGCGGCCCAGGGCCAGCTCGCCGTGGTCGGTGCAGGGCCCGTCGGCGATCACCTGCCCCTTGGCGACGCGGTCGTTCTTGCGCACCGTGGGTTTCTGGTTGATGCAGGTGTTCTGGTTGGAGCGCTTGAACTTGGTGAGCTGGTAGATGTCGGAGCCCACCTCGCGGGAGAGCTGGCCGGGATGGTGCTCGCCCTCGACGCGCACGATGATGCGCTCGGAGTCCACCGAGTCCACCAGGCCGGCGCGCCGCGCCAGCACCACCGCCCCGGAATCGCGCGCGGTGACGCCCTCCATGCCCGTGCCCACCAGCGGGGCCTCCGCCCGCAGCAGGGGCACCGACTGGCGCTGCATGTTGGCGCCCATGAGGGCGCGGTTGGCGTCGTCGTGCTCCAGGAAGGGCACGAGGGAGGCCGCCACCGAGACCAGTTGCTTGGGGCTGACGTCGATGTAGTCCACCTCGTCGCGGTGCACCAGCACGAAGTTGCCGGCCTTGCGGGCGTTGACCAGCTCAGCCACCAGGCGCTCGCGCTCGTCCAGCTCGACGTTGGCCTGCGCGATCACGTGCCGGTCTTCCTCCCAGGCCGAGAGGTAGAAGGAGTAGGGCTCGTACTCGGCCTGGCGGCGGCGCTTCTCCTTGAGTTCGGCGTTGGTCTTCTCGACCTCGTGCTTCTCCACGTGGTCGCCGACGCGGTGCTCGCTGTCGCCGGCGTTGACGATGCTGACGAAGTCCTGCACCCGCCCGCTCTTCACCCGCCGGTAGGGCGACTCGATGAAGCCGTAGTCGTTGATGCGGGCGTAGCAGGAGAGCGAGGAGATCAGCCCGATGTTGGGCCCTTCCGGCGTCTCGATGGGGCAGATGCGCCCGTAGTGGGTGGGATGCACGTCGCGCACCTCGAAGCCGGCGCGCTCGCGCGAGAGCCCGCCCGGCCCCAGCGCCGAGAGCCGCCGCTTGTGCGTGATCTCCGAGAGCGGGTTGGTCTGGTCCATGAACTGGGAGAGCTGCGAGGAGCCGAAGAACTCGCGGATGGCCGCCATCACCGGCTTGGCGTTCACCAGGTCGTGCGGCATGGCCGTCGACATTTCCTGGTAGACGCTCATCTTCTCCTTGATGGCGCGCTCCATGCGCACCAGGCCGATGCGGAACTGGTTCTCCAGCAGTTCGCCCACCGCGCGCACGCGCCGGTTGCCCAGGTGGTCGATGTCGTCGACCGCGCCCAGGTTCTTGCGCAGCTTGAGCAGGTAGCGGATGGTGGCGTAGAAGTCCTCCGGCTCCAGGGTGCGGTTGTCGAGGTTGGTGGCGTCCGCCTTCTCGAACAGCTTGATGTTGAACTTCAGCCGGCCCACGCGCGAGAAGTCGTACTTGCGCGAGTCGAAGAACATGCCGTGGAAGAGCGAGGTGGCGGTGTCCAGGGTGGGCGGATCGCCCGGCCGCAGCTTGCGGTAGATCTCGATCAGCGCTTCCTGCGGGGTCTTCACCCCGTCGCGCTTGAGGGTCTGGCTGATGACCACGCCCACGTCGTCGCGCTCGGGGAAGAACAGGTGCAACTCGGTGATGCCGGCGTCGGCCAGCTTGGCCAGCTTGTCGGTGGTGACCTCGGAGTTGGCCTCGAGCAGCACCTCGCCGCTGGAGGTATCGACCACGTCGGCGGCGGTGTAGGCGCCTTCCAGGTCGGACGCGTCCACCTCGATCTCGGTGAGCCTGGCCTTGTGGATCTCCTTGAGGATGGCGGGGGTGATCTTGCGCCCGCTGTGCGCGATCTCTTCCCCGCCCTTGGTGGCGATGCGGCGCGCCAGCTTCATGCCCAGCAGGTTGGTGGGCTTCTCCGCGCCCGGCTCCAGCGTCCACAGCAGCTTCTTGTCGCGCAGGGCGAGCTTGTCGACGGTGTAGAAGGTGCGCAGGATGTCCTCGTCGGAGCGCAGCCCCAGGGCGCGCAGGAAGATGGTGCCCAGGAACTTGCGCTTGCGGTCGATGCGCACGTACAGGATGTTCTTCTGGTCGTACTCGAACTCCACCCAGGAGCCGCGGTAGGGGATGATCTTGCCCAGGAAGTAGGTGCGGTTGTTGGCGGTCTCGAAGAATACCCCCGGGGAGCGGTGCAACTGGGAGACGATGACGCGCTCGGTGCCGTTGATGATGAAGGTGCCGTTCTGGGTCATCAGGGGCACGTCGCCGAAGAAGACCTCCTGCTCCTTGATGTCGCGGATGGAGCGGTTGCCGGTCTCCGCGTCCTTCTCGAAGATGGTGAGGCGGATGGTGACCTTGAGCGGGGCGGAGTAGGTCATGCCGCGCTCTTCGCACTCGGTGACGTCGTACTTGAGCTGCAGGCCCACCGGGTCGCCGCACTTGTTGCAGAAGTCGGGGGTGTTGGCGTTGTAGGTGCCGCAGCGCGCGCACAGCACGTCGCCGGGGTGGAAGGGATCGGTGATGACGGTGGAGCCGCAGTTTCGGCAGGTGGTGCGCAGGTGGTGCAGCCCCTTGAGGTGGCCGCACTTGCACTCCCAGTTGCCGATGGCGTAGTCGACGAACTCCAGTTGCGAGACGTTGCGGAAGTCGGTGATGGGG
>DASPRL010000151.1 GCA_035624475.1 Terriglobales bacterium | reverse complement strand
CAGCGCGCCCACCACGCGGAACTGGAATCCGGGATAGATGAAGATTTCGGCCGAGCCGGTCATGGGGGCGATGCGCCCTTCCGGCGATTGCAGCGCGGCGTGCTCTAGGGTGCGGACGGTGGTGGTGCCCACGGCGACGATGCGACGGCCGTTCTGGCGGGCGCGCTCGATGGCCTGGGCGGCGGCCGGCGCGATCTGGAACCACTCGCGGTGCATCGTGTGCTCCTCGACGCGTTCGACGTGCAGCGGCTGGAAGGTACCCAGGCCGACGTGCAGGGTGATCTCGGCGGTCTCGATGCCGCGCGACTTCATCTCAGCGAGCACCTCGGGGGTGAAGTGCAGGCCGGCGGTTGGGGCGGCGGCCGATCCGCGCTCACGGGCATAGACGGTCTGGTAGCGCTCGCGGTCGGCGGGCTGGTCGGGGCGCGCGATGTAGGGCGGCAGAGGCACGTGGCCCAGGCGGTCGAGCAACGCGAAGAGGTCGGGGACGGGCTGGAAGCGCAGGATACGCTCGCCGAAGTCGCCGCGGGCCAGGATCTCGGCCTGGAGCTCGTCGTGCTCACCGAAGAAGAGACGCTCGCCCACACCCAGCTTGCGCCCGGGACGAACCAGGGCGTGCCAGGTGAGAGGGTTGCCCCCAGGGGTTCGGCTTCCCTCGTCATCGAGAACTGCAGATCCCTCGTCGCTGCGCTCCTCGGGATGACATTCCCCAAAGGATGCGGGAGAGGTCAGCAGGACCTCGACCCGGCCGCGGAGGAAGTCGCGGGAGGCGGGGTTGCGGGGGCTGAGAGGCTGGGCGCGAAGGCCGGCGCGGCGCCCGTAGAGGCGCGCGGGAAAGACGCGGGTGTTGTTGAAGACCACCAGGTCGGAGGGGCGGAGCAGGCCGGGGAGGTCACGGAAGCGGCGGTGGGCGAGGGCGCCAGTGGCGCGGTCGAGGTGCAGCAGGCGGGAGGCGGCGCGGTCGGCCAGCGGCTCCTGGGCGATGAGCTCAGGGGGGAGGTCGTAGTGGAAGTCGGAAACGAGCATCGGGCGATCCGGTGATCGGGTGATCGGGTGATCTGCGCGCACCTAACAGGTTACCGAACCATCCCGCAGCGATTGCGCGGAAAATGCCCACTAAGGTACGATACGCCCACTGTCACTTTCCGGGGTCCTCTGCAGCATGAACCGCGAGCGCCAGATCGGGCAAGAGATTGTGCGCGTGGGGCGAAGCCTGCACCAGCGCAGCTTCGTGGCCGCCACCGACGGCAACATCTCGGTGCGGCTGGACGCGAAGCGGGTGCTGGTGACACCCACGGCCATGAGCAAGGGCGTGATGAAGGCGCAGGACCTGGTGATCGTGGACATGGAAGGGTGCAAGCTGAAGGGCAAGCGCAACGTCTCCAGCGAGATCGGGATGCACCTGCTGATCTACCGGCTGCGCCCGGACGTGAACGCGGTGGTGCACGCGCATCCGCCCACCGCCACCGGCTACGCCGCCGCGGGGGTGCCCCTCAACGAGGCGCTGTGCTCGGAGGTGGTGATCGCGCTGGGCTCCGTCCCGCTGGCGCGCTACGGCACGCCCGGGACGCCGGAGCTGGCGGAAGCGCTGGCGCCGCTGGTCCCGGACCACGACGCCATCCTGATGGCCAACCACGGCGTGGTCAGCTACGGTGAGGACCTGGCCAAGGCTTACATGAAGATGGAAACGGTGGAGCACTTCGCGCAGATCGCGCTGGTGACCCACCTGCTGGGAAAACAACAGTTGCTGAGCCGGGAGGAAATCGGCAAACTGATGGTGGCCCGGGAGAAGTACGAGGGCACGGCGACGAACCATCGCGGGCCGAAGGCGGAGGCCGCGGCTTCCGGGGTAGGGAAGGCGTCGGGCCTGCGCTCCGGCCGCTGAGGCAACCAAGGGACCATGATCCTGGACCTGCTGATCGGGTTCTCCTACATCGTGATCGCGGCCATGCTGGTGTACCTGGTGCGGCGCGGGCGCCAGGAGGTCTTTTTCCGCATCACCTTCCTGTTGCTGGCGGTGTTCCTGGTGGCGTGCGCCGGTACCTATTACCTGGCGGTGGTTTCGCCGCATCGTCCCTTCGTCCAGCTCTCCCGCTATGTCAAGGTCATCACGGCGGTGGCTTCGCTGACCACGGCGGTGGTGCTGGCGGTGCTGGTGCCGCGCCTGCTGCGGGAGACCAAGACCACGCAACAGGTGCGGCGGGAGAGCGAGGAGCCCTTGCGCCTGCTGCTGGAGGGCGCCAAGGAACACTCCATCCTGATGCTGGACGCGGAGGGGCGGATCCTGACCTGGAACGCGGGCGCCGAGCACATCACCGGCTACCGCGCGGAGGAGATGATCGGGCAGCCCTTCGCGGCGCTTTCCCTGCCCGGGGACCAGGAGCGCAAGCTGCCGGAGGAGGAGCTGGAATCGGCGCGCGCCTTTGGGCGGGCGGAAACGGAAGGCTGGCGGGTGCGCAAGGACGGCAACCGCTTCTGGGCCAACGTGGTCATCACCGCACTGAAGGACGAAGAGGGCAACGTGCGCGGCTTCGCCAAGGTGATGCGCGACATGAGCGAGCGCCGGCGCGCGGAAGAGGCGCTGCGGGCCTCGGAGAAGCAGGCGGTGGTGGGACGGCTGGCCGCCATCGTGGCCCACGAGATCAACAATCCCCTGGAGGCGCTCACCAACCTCTTCTTCCTGCTGGGCGAGCACATCGGCGACGAGGGCCCGGCGCGCACCTACCTGGAGATGGCGCAGCAGGAGGTGGGCCGCATCGCCCACATCACCAAGCAGACCTTGGGCTTCTACCGGGAGAGCGCGGAGCCGGTGGCGGTGCGTCTCTCGGAGGTGCTGGAGGGAGTGATCAAGCTGCTGGGTCACCGCATCCAGTTGCGCAAGATCACGGTGACGCGGGAGTTCTTCGAGCCCAGCGAGGTCCAGGGTTTCCCGGTGGAGATGCGTCAGGTGTTCACCAACCTGGTGGGCAACGCGCTGGACGCGGTGGGGCACAACGGGACGGTGCGTATCCGCATCGCTCCCGCGCGCCACTGGCGCAATCCGCAGATCCGCGGAGTGCGGGTGCTCATCGCCGACAACGGCCACGGCATCAAGCCCGAGGACCGGCACCGCATCTTCGAGCCCTTCTTCACCACCAAGAGCGAGCACGGCACCGGGCTGGGACTGTGGGTGAGCGGCACCATCATCCACAAGCACGGGGGCAGCGTGAAGGTGCGCAGCAGCGTCCGCCCAGGACGCAGCGGCACCTGCTTCTCGGTCTTCCTGCCCAGCAGCGCCCAGCAGGCCGCGGAACTGCGCTTCGCGGGGTAAGGCAACTTCAAAGCAGCCACGGATTCTCACGGATCTTCACGGATTTGACTTGAAAGAATCTGATCCGTGGCAATCCGTGTCGATCGGTGGCTGACTTGAAGTTTGCACAGGCGGGTCGCCTGTGCCACACGTTCCCTAGTCTCCTCCCAGGCGCAGGCGCAGGCCGGCGCGGAAGTTGATGCCCAGCGCGGGAAAGCCCACGACCTCCTCGTAGTGGTGATCCAGGACGTTGTTGATGGTGGCGTAAGCCGTGACGTAGCGGTCGAGTTCGTACCAGCCGCCCAGGTCGAAGCGGGCATAGCCGGCGGTGTGGTCCACCGGCGGGACCGCGCCAAAGAGGAAGTCGGAGTCGGGGCGGCGGCCGACGAAGCTGCCGCCCAGGTCCGCGCCCCACTTCTTCCCCAAGTAGGTGAGCAGCAGCGAGCCGGCATGGCGCGGGCGCAGCAGCAGCGGCCTCCCGGGCGCGAAGAGCGGGTCGAAGAGAGAGAGCGGGGCCGCGAGCACCTGGGTGGAGGTGTAGAGGTAAGCGGCGTCGAGGCGCAGGCTGCGCCAGGGCCCGGCGTGGAAGACCACTTCGGCGCCGTGCGCCAGGCTTTGGTTCAGGTTCACGTACTGGCTGGTGAAGGTGGGCGGGCCGAAGGACTCGAAGGTGATGAGGTTGCGGAAGCTCTGGTTGAAGTAGGTGGCGGAGAGGGAGGCGTGGCCGCGGCCGAACTCCTGCTCCACGCCCGCTTCCAGCGAGCGGTTCTCCTCGGGCTGGAGCAGCGGATTGGGCAGGATGCCGAAGCCGCCGATGCCGAAAGACTCCTCGAAGCGCGGCTCTTTGATGCCCAAGCCGAAAGCGAAGCGCAGGCGCGTGCCGGAGAAGACCGTGCCGCCGCGTAGCACCTGCAGGCTGGCGGCCACGCGCGGCACCGCCTTGTTGCCGAAGCTCTCGTTGTGGACGAAGCGCACGCCCGCCACCAGCGACCAGCGCGCGCCGGTGAGGACCTGCTGGACGTAGAGGGCGTGGTTGCGGCGCAGGCCGTGGAAGCCGGCCACGAAGCCGGCGTCGTCCTCCAGGTCCGAGCCGTTCTCGTCCTCGAACTGGTAGCCGACGAGGGTGCGCGCCCAACTGCGCGGCGCGTACTCGCCCTGGTAGTCGAGCCCGGCGCGGTTGAACTGGAAGCGGCTCGAGAAGGGGCAGTCGAGGAAAAAGGGGATGCCGCAGGTGCGGTCGGGGACGCTGTCCTGGTTCAGGCGCTTCTGGTTGTACTCGAAGCCGGTGAGATGGTGCTGCCAGCGACCCGGGCCGGAGAAGTCGAGGCGGCCGCTGGCCAGGAAGTCGTTGTAGCGGGCGAACTGGTCGGCATCCGGGGGCAGCAGAGGTTGGCCGCCGAAGACCCACTCGTTCTGGTCGCCGGTGCGGCTGTTGGAGTGACGCGCGCGCAGGCGGAAGAAGACCCTGGGTGCGAGCGCCACGCCCAGGTTGCCGCCCTGAGCGGAGTTGGAGTAGTCGTCGTTCAGGCCCTGCCCGGCGGTGTTGAACTGGTCGGCGAAGAAATTGTAGTCGAGGCGGCCGTGAGCGCCGGCCAGGGAAGCGAAGCCGTGCGCGGTGCCCAGGTTGCCGCCGTCGGCGCCGAAGAGGAACTCGGGCGTGCGGGTGCGGCCGCTGGTGCTCCACAACTGGACCACGCTGGTCATGGCGTCGGAGCCGTAGAGGGTGCTCGCCGGGCCGCGCACGAACTCCAGGCGGTCCACGCCCGCCAGCGGCACCACCCCGAAGTTGAAGGTGCCGCCGGCCTCGTTGACGGGGACGCCATCGATGATGACCTTGTTGTAGCGGGACTCGCCGCCGCGCACGAAGAGCGAGGCCAGGCCGCCGTTCTGCCCGGCATTGCCGACCACCGCGCCGGGAAGGAAGCGCAGGGCTTCGTCGAGGGCGACCGGCTGCAGGGTCTGGAGCTGGCCGGCGTCGAGGGATTCGACCGGCGCGCCGGCCTCCTCGGTGGAGATGGGGGTGGCGGTGGCGGTGACCACCACGGTCTTCGCGGGACCGGCCACGGCGAGCTGCACGGGGACCGCAGCCTCGGTGGGAACGCGCACCGCCACGCTCTGGGGAGCGAAGCCGGGAGCCAGGACTTCGACGCGGTAGTCGCCGGGAGCGGGCGCGGGCAGAGCGGCCACGCCCTCGGCCGAGGTCCGGGCGACGGCCAGGGCGTCGCGGCCGCCGCTGTGGTAGAGGGTGACACGGGCGCCGGCCACGGCGGCGCCGCGGGGGTCGGTGACCTCGACCTTCAATTCCGCCGCCCGGGCAGAGAGCGAACTGAAGAGCAGGAGAAGCAGGAGCAACCGGGATGTGCGCATGACAGCCTCCTTTGCACGCGAAAGGGGTTGCTGGATGCGGTTCGAGCCGGTCTCCTGGCTTGACGAGTTGGGGCGAAGTGCAGCCCCTCGAGCGGCCGGCCTTCCCATGGCGAACGCCACAGTGGCCCAGGCCGCGAAAGCTTCTCGCTCACAGTTGCGCGGCAGCGCGGGATTCTCACCCGCTTTCCAGCCCCGCCTACGGTGAACGGGGCGCGCGAACCGAGGATGGAAAAGATCGTGGGCGGCGAGCGCCCGGGAACGAAACGAATGTATCGGTGAACGCACGCAGTGTCAACGGCGGCGGGACGAGTCACCCGCCCGAGCAGTGGGCGTTGTCTGGCCAGGCAGGTTGGGCTAGGATTCCCGGCCGTGGACATGCGGGAGCTCGCAGAGGTATATCGCAACAAGCCGAATGAGGAGCTCTTGCGGCTCGCGTTGACGCCAGAGGAGTTGACGCAGGATGCGAGCGTCGCCCTGGCGGACGAGCTGGCAAGGAGAGGCATCAACCGTCAGGCGGACTTGGAGGCCGCCCGGCGGGAGGAAGAGAAGCGCAAAGCCGAGGAGGAGAGGAACCTGGGTATGCTCGGCTTCTTGCCTCATCTGGGCGTCGGCCGCATGCGCTTCGGCAGGGCCAACCGCACCCAGGATCCTCAGACCGGGCGGGAGCGCTTCAAGACAACGATCTTCATAGTCTTGTTCTGGTTTCCGCTCATTCCTACCGCAACATACTTGGTCGAGCGGAAGCGGGGTTCGCCGGATGCCTTGACCGTGGTGGAAAAGCTCCCTCTCGACTGGGAGCAAGTCCTGACGGTGTGGGTGGTCGGAGCGGGCAGCATCCTAGCCATCATCTGGCTGATCAAGCTCATTACCTCGGATGCGGCTTGGACGTTCGTCCATCGTTATTGGCGGTAACAGCCCCCGGTGGAAACGGTCCTGCACTAGCCAACAGCCCGGTCCCTGCATTACAGTCCGAGGCAGGCCATGATCGGGCAGACCATCGGGCACTATCGCATCACCGCGGAGATCGGCCGCGGCGGCATGGGAGTGGTGTACGCCGCCGAAGACCTGAACCTGGGCCGTCAGGTCGCCATCAAGTTCCTGACCGCGGAGATGGGCGAGGATCCGGAGGCGCTGGAGCGCTTCCGGCGGGAGGCGCGGGCGGCCAGCGCTCTCAACCATCCCAACATCTGCACCATCTACGGCCTGGAGCGCGAGGGCGAGCGCAACTTCATCGTCATGGAGCTGATGGAGGGCCAGCCGCTCTCCGCGCGGCTGGCGGTGGGGGCGCTGCGTCTCGCCGACGTGCTTGACCTGGGCACGCAGATCGCCGACGCCCTCGACGCCGCCCATGCCAAGGGCATCGTCCACCGCGACATCAAGCCCGGCAACATCTTCGTGACCGCGCGCGGGCAGGCCAAGGTGCTCGATTTCGGCCTGGCCAAGCTCGCCCGCAAGCAGCACGTGGCCGAGACCATGCCCATGGGAGGCGGCCCGGCGTCGGATTCGGGCGTCACCCTCACCCAGGCGGGCTCGACCGTCGGCACCATCGCCTACATGTCGCCGGAGCAGGCCTGCGGGGAGGAGCTGGACGCGCGCTCCGACCTCTTCAGCCTGGGCGCGGTGCTCTACGAGATGGCCACTGGGAAGCTGCCCTTCCCCGGCACCAGCCCCGCCGTGGTCTTCAACCACATCCTGGAACATGCGCCGGTGCCGCCGCGGCGGCTCAACGAAAAGGTGCCGGAGCGCCTGGAGTTGATCCTCCTGCGCGCGCTGGAGAAGGACAAGGACCTGCGCTACCAGTCGGCCGCGGAGATGCGGGCGGAGCTGCGGCGGCTGGCGCGCGACTCCAGCTCCGGGAAGATGGCGGCAGCCGTACCCCCCAGCGTCACCGCCAAGGTCCCGTCGAGCTCGCAGATCCTGCTGGGCGAGGCCCGGCGGCACAAGTGGACGCTGGCCGGCGGGCTGCTGCTGGCCATCGCGCTCATCGCCGGCGCGTCGATCGGGATCTTCAAGTGGCTGGGGCACCCCGGCATCCCCTTCGACACGCAGAAGATGAAGATCACGCGGCTGACGCAGCATGGCCAGGCGGTCTACGCCGGCATCTCGCCCGACGGCAAGTACGTCGCCTACGTGCGGCGCGAGGGCGACCGCAGCCTGTGGGTGAAGGCGGTCAACACCGCCAGCCACATCCAGGTGATCCCGCCCGGCCCCGGCTTCTACCAGGCCGACATCTCCTTCACTCCCGACGGCGACTACGTCTACTTCGCGCACACCTCGGCCGACAACCCCGACCGGCTGGACCTGTACGCCGTGCCGACGCTGGGCGGTCCGATGAAGAAGGTCGTCGCGGACGTGTCGAGCGGCGTGACCTTCTCGCCCGACGGCAAGAAGATCGCCTTCATCCGGGGCGACGTGGTCGGGGGCCGGAGCCTGCTGATGATCGCCAACGCCGACGGCAGCGGCGAGCAGGAGCTGGGCGTCCGTACGGCCAAGGACCAGTTCGTGACCGCCGCCCCTTCCTGGTCGCCCGACGGCACGCTGCTGGCGGCGGCCGCCAATCACTTCGGCAAGGATGCTCTCATCGAGATCGCCGTGTACCGCGTCGCTGGCGGAAGCCCCACGCGCGTGCTCTCCCGACTCAACATCAACTCCGTGCGCTGGCTCACCGCCTCCGGTTTTCTGCTGGAAGCCGCCGACCTGGCGCACGGCTCGCGCACCCAGATCTACTACCAGCCCTATCCTGCGGGCGAGCCCCTGCGCTTCACCAGCGACCTCAACAGCTACCAGAGCATGAGCCTGGACGCGTCCCAGAGCACCCTCTCGGTCACCCAGGTGGAAACCGGCGACAATGTGTACCTGGCGCCCGCCTCCGATCCCGGCGCGATGCGCCAGGTCACCAACGACCGCGACCTGGGCCGGACGATCGCGTGGATCTCGGACAAGCGGCTGGCGGTGGAGACTCCCGACCTGCAGGCGCTGGCCCTCGATGCCGACGGCGGCAACCGCGAGACCATCGCGGAGGGCCGTCCCGCCGGCGCGCCCGTGAATTGCGGCCAGAACGCCGTCGTCCTGGAGCGTCTGGGCGAGGCCAACTCGGTCAATCTCTGGTACTTCAACCTGGCCGACGGCAGTTCCCGCCAGCTCACCCACGGCAACCTCAACGTGGAGCCCGGCTGCTCTCCCGACGGCAAGTTGCTGTACTTCACCTCGCTCGACGGCAGCATCGTGCGCATCATGAAGGTCCCCGTGGCCGGCGGCGAGCCAACCCTCTTCGGGCCCTCACCGGCGGGCCACCCGCTGGTCTCGCCCGATGGGACCTCCCTCCTGTTCGTCACCACCACCGGCCAAGGCGTCGCCCGCCAGGCCTTCTTCGCCATTCTCCGGCTCGCCGACGGCCAGGTGACCCAGCGCTGGCCGATCGGGGTGGGCGTGAACGCCGACCCCAGCTTGGCCTGGACGCCCGACAGCAAGGGCTTCGTCTACGCCGTGCTCCACGGCCAGAACAGCAACCTGTGGCTGCAGCCGCTCGACTCGGCCTCGCCGCGGCAGGTGACCCATCTCACCGCTCCCAACGACTACATCATTGCCGTCGCCTACTCGCCCGGCGGCAAGCAGATCGCCATCCTCCACGGCACCGAGAACATCGACGTCCTGCTGTTCACCGGCTTCCGCAAGTAGGGGGGCCGGCTGCGAAGATAGGGATACCCGGCGTTCAGACCGTGTGGCATGATTCACCCCTGGGGAGCGAACGTATGAGCGCGAGGCCGGGCCTGGCCGGGATGCTGATCGTGGCGGGGACGGCCACGCTGGTGGCGTGCCTCCAGAACACGGTCATGCTGGCCTTCGGCCTGAAGGAGATGGCCATCTTCTCCTTTCCCTTGTCTTTCCTCGGGATCTT
The DNA here is from genome assembly GCA_035624475.1 of Terriglobales bacterium. Taxonomy (NCBI): domain Bacteria; kingdom Pseudomonadati; phylum Acidobacteriota; class Terriglobia; order Terriglobales; species Terriglobales bacterium. The sequence continues at coordinate 637 of DASPRL010000151.1, read as the reverse complement.
CCTGGCCGAGATACTCTCCATCTGGGTGGGCTGTTTCTGCGCCTGGAGGTTCCTGCCCAAGCGGCGCGTCCTGGCTCTGACCGCGTGGGTGATGCTGACCCTGGGGACGGCCGAGGTGGCGCTCCCGGCGAGCTATTTCAGCACCTGGGTGCGGCACGCCCGGCGGGAGAGCGTCCTCAACCGCATCGCGCTGGATGGAAGCTCGATCGAAGCGCTCGCGTCCGATCGCGGAGGCCAGCGCTTCGCGCTCACCTATACACTCAGTTTCCCGAAGACCGGGCACTACCTGACCTTTCCAGCTTATCTGGGTCCTCCGGAGAAGCAGGTTTTCGGGGACTACTTCACCAAGGTGCATCCCGAATACTACGAGGACGACTACGTCTTCGAGGCCGGGAAGCCCTACAGCTTCACGGTGGTGTTCGACAGCGGCGGCAAGCCCATCGATTTCTCCCGGGAAAAGGCGAACATCGACATCTGCGACGGCAAGGGCTACTTCATGGCCTGCCGCATCATCTCCATCGGGCTGGAACAGGTGCCGGCCGTTCTGGCAGCGCACCCCTCGCCGGACCGGACCGAACCAGCCGTACCCGAGGACAACCTTAGGGACATCACCGAGAAGAGCATCCGGCTGGGGGAG
>DASPRL010000150.1 GCA_035624475.1 Terriglobales bacterium | reverse complement strand
CGGCCGGACCCACGTACGCCACCTGCACGCCCGGCAGGTTGCTGGCGTAGAAGCTGATGGCCTCGAAGGTGAGCATCGAGGTCACCAGCTTGTGTTTGTCGTCCACGAAGGCGTTGGCCGCCATCTTCAGGATCTCGGTGGAACCGTTGCCCAGGAAGACCTGCTCCGGCTTGACCTGGTGCAGCGCCGCGATGCGCTCGCGCAGAGCCTCATACTGCCGGTCGGGATAGCGCATGGCCAGCGAGAGCGCGCGCTGCGCCTCCGCCATGACCTTCGCCGAAGGCCCGTAGGCGTTCTCGTTGGAGTTGAGCAGGACGGGCCCGCCGGCCACCCGCGTCCGCGGCGGCTCGCCCGCGAATGCCAGCCGCTCCGCCAGGGGAAAGGGCAGCACCGTGGCCGCCGCCGCCGTCCCCACCGTTCCCAGGAAACTTCTTCGCGAAAGGCTCATCGCGCACCTCGATCGGGCCGCGATTGTAGCAAACCAGAACCCATGAACCACAGAGGACACGGAGGACACAGAGCAGATTCTTGGGTCGTTTCGATTACCCGGATCACCAGATCGCCCGATCCCCGGATGTCTGGTCTGGCACGGCCGACCCGGCTGTGCCAGTCCCGCGCAGCGGGCGGCACCCAGTCCCGCCCTGGCGGGACACCAGAACCCAGCCCGGCACGTAAGTGCCGGGTGAGGATGCCATTTTGGAGGAGGAGAGCCCCTTCAGGGGCGACAGAAGTTCAGCTGGGAACCGGGAACCGGGAACTAGGCGCGCAGCGTCCCGCCCAGGCCCTGCAGCGCCTTCACGATCTGCTGCGACCAGCCCTGCACCTCATCATCGCGCAAGGTGCGTTCGGCCGATTGGAAGGAAGCGCGCAGCAGCACCGAGTACCGTCCCTCCGGCACCCCGCCGCCGCGGAAGATCTCCACCGGCTGGAAGCTCCGCATTTCGCCCAGCCCCAGCGCCTCCACCGCCCCGCGGATCTGCTCGAAGCTCACCGTGTTGTCGAAGAGGAAGGAGAAATCCCGCTCCACCGCCGGGAAGCGCGGCACCGGGCGGTAATGCGGCTGGCGCAACCCGTGCGCGAACAGCCGCTCCAGCAGGATCTCGGCGATGTACACCTCCTGGCGCAGCTTGCGCCCCGCCGCCACCTCGGGATGGATCTGCCCGAAGCGCGCCACCGTGGCTCCGTCCATCACCGCCCGCGCCGAGCGCCCGGGATGGTAGTAGTCGGCGGAAGAGCCGTCGAAGTAGAGCGCCGTGTGCTGGAAGGCGGAGAGCAGCGTCTCCACGTCGCCCTTGAGGTCGAAGAAGGAGTACGCCCGCGCCGGCCGGTGGAGGCAGGCCGGCTCGGCCGCGCCCGTCGCCCCCAGGCAGACCATGCGCTCTTCCCGCGCCGCCGCGCCTTCCAGCGCGAAGACGTTCCCGCTCTCGAAGAGCCGCACCTGCGGGTTGCCGCGGTTCAGGTTCCACGCCAGCATGTCGAGCATCCCCGGCAGCAGCGAGGTGCGTATGCACGTGGCCTCTTCGCTGATGGGGTTGGCGATCTCCGCCGGGGAGGCGCTGGCGAAGCGCGCCGCGTCCTGCCGCGAGATGAAGGTCAGCGAGATGGCCTCGTGGTAGCCCAGCGCCAGCAGGTCGCTCCGCAGCCGCGCCTCCTGGGCCGCGTGCGGAGCTTCCACCACCGAGCCGGAGAACGCCGGCAGGGTGTTGGGGAAGCGGTCGTAGCCGTAGAGCCGCGCCACTTCCTCGATCAGATCGATCTCGCGCTCCACGTCCAGCCGCCAGCTGGGGATCTCGGCCGTCAATTCCGCCGGTTCCGCCAGGATGGCGGGCGTGCGCGCGCCCTTGCCCGCCTTCGCCGGCTTGGCGGCCGCTACCGTGAAGCCCAGATGCTCCAGGATGCGCTCGATCTCGTCGCCGGGAATGTCCTGCCCCAGGATGCGCCGCACCTCGCTGTGGCGCAGGCGCACGCGCCGCGGCGCCAGCTTGCGCGCCAGCACGTCGATCTCGCCGCCCTCCAGCTCGCCGCCCGCGTTCTCGAGGATCCTCTGCGCCACGCGCGCGCACGCCAGCGCGGTCGCGCCCACGTCGGCGCCGCGCTCGAAGCGGTGCGAGGCGTCGGTGTGCATGCCGTGCCGCCGCGCCGTCTTGCGCACCGACACCGGATCGAACCACGCCGCCTCGATGAGCACGTTCCTGGTGCGCTCGGTGATCATGGTGTCGAAGCCGCCCATCACCCCGGCCAGCCCCACCGGGCGGTGGGCGTCGGCGATGACCAGATCGTCCTTCGAGAGCTTGCGCTCCACCCCGTCGAGGGTCTTCAGGGTCTCGCCCGGCCTGGCGCGCCGCACGATGTGCTTGTGGCCCTCGAGCAGGTCCAGGTCGTAGGCGTGCGTGGGATGCCCCATCTCCAGCAGGTTGTAGTTGGTGGCGTCGGCGACGTTGTTGATGGGCCGCGACTCCAGCAATTCCAGCCGCTCCACGACTGCCTTGGGAGACGCCTTGATGGTGACGCCGCGCACGATGCGCGCGGAAAAGCGCGCGCACAAATCGGGGTCCTTGATCTCGATCGCGAACTCCGGCTTGCCCTTGGCCGCGGGCAGCTTGGCCGCGAGCGGCTTCAGTTCGGTGTTGTAGATGGCGGCGCACTCCCGCGCCACACCGTAGTGGTTCATGGCGTCCACGCGGTTGGTGGTGATCTCCACCTCGAAGGCGCGCGTCGCGCCTTCGCCCGAC
>DASPRL010000149.1 GCA_035624475.1 Terriglobales bacterium | reverse complement strand
TTCTCGGTGGAGATCCCGCTGCGGCCTTTCTTCGGCTGCATCGGGGTGGCGCCGGCGGACGGCGAGGCGCGCAGCTCGGTGGTGCCGGCGGAGTTCGGCGGCAACATGGACGCCCCCGAAGCCCGCGCCGGCAATACCGTGTATTTCCCGGTGAACGTCGCGGGCGGGCTGCTTTACGTGGGCGACGGCCACGCCGCCATGGGCGACGGCGAGATCGCGGGCACCGCCATTGAAGTCCCGCTGAAAGCGCGCCTGCAGGTGGACGTCATCAAGGGGCAGCACATCGCCTGGCCGCGCTTCGAGAACGACCAGGCCATCATGGCGGTGGGCGCCTACCGCCCGCTCGACGACGCCCTACGCATCGCCTTCACCGAACTGGTGCACTGGATCCACACGGACTACGGCCTCTCCGAGATGGACGCCTACGAACTGCTCTCCCAGGTGGGGCAGGCGCACGTCACCGAGATGGTGGACCCCAACTACGTGGTGGTGGCCAGCATCCAGAAGAAGTACCTGCCGCCCAAGAAGAAATAGCTGGGGCCGAGATCATGATCCGCGCCTGCTCTCCCCCGTTTCAGATCTCGCCCGCCCAGGAAGCGTCGGCCACTTCCTTCCAGCGTCGGCGGATTGCCTGCGATTCGGCCTCGGGCAAAGGTCCGGCGGCCAAGAGCGCGGCGTTCTGCTTCCAGCGGCCGGGCTGGGTACTGCCCACGATCAGGGTGTGGATGCCGGGCACCCCGTAGGTGAAGCGCAGGGCGGTCGCCACCGAACGCTCCACCCCGTCCCGCAGGAAGGGGTAGTCCAGCTTCTGCAGGCGCTCCCAATAGGCGTGGTGGTAGGGGTTGGCCGGCTTCTTGCCGGTGCGCCAGGCGGCATTGGCGATGGGACGCTTGGCGATGACGCCCAGGCCGCGCTCCCGCGCCAGCGGCAGCGTCAGCTCGATGGCCTCCTGGTCGGCGATAGAGACTGAGGTCTGCAGGGCATCGAAGCGGCCGCATTCTACGGCGAAGCGCGCTGCCTGGCTGTCGCCGCTGTAGCCGATGTAACGTGTCTGGCCCTTGCGCTTCGCCTCCTCCAATGCGCGGACGACCTCGCCCTTCTTGAGTTCCTCTAGCGAGCAACTGTGCAACTGGATGAGGTCGAGGTGGTCGGTGCGCAGGCGCTTCAGGCTGCGCTCGATGCTGCGCAGCAGGGAAGCGTAGCTCCAGTCCTCGTGCTCCATGCTCTTGACGTGCCCACATTTCGTGAACAGATAGAAATCCTTGCGGCGGCGGGAGACCGCGTTGCCGATCAGCGTCTCGCTCTCGACGTAGCACTCGGCGGTGTCGATGACATTGAGGCCGTCGTCGAGGGCCTGGTTGAGCAGGCGGGCGACCTCGCTCTGGGGCACCTGGTGGAAGCCGATCTCTGCCCCGCCGAAGCCCAGCACGCTCACTTGCATGTCGGTTCTGCCGAACTGCCGCTTCTCGATCATGCCCGCTTGGATGATGGCGGGAGCGGGAAGGATTCGCCCTGGGCACTGGCTTCGGATAGCCCCTCTTCCTATACTGGTGCTGGAAAACGTTATGGACGCCCACACCATCCTGCGGGAGTCGTTCCGCACCCTGCGGCGCAACTGGATCCGCAGTGTGCTGACGGTGCTGGGGCTGGCGGTGGGGGTGGGCGCATTCATCTGCGTGGTGGCCATCGGCCACGCCGGCAGCAAGCGCATCGAGGCACAACTGTCGGACCTGGGCGACAACTTCATCTGGATCGAGGCGGGCAGCCGCACCCGCAGCGGCATCCGCGCCGGCTCGCGCGGCATCCGCACCCTGGTGCTGCAGGACGCCGACGCCATCCGGGCGCAGGTGCCGCTGATCAAGACCATGACCCCCAACGTGGATGGCCACCTGACCGCCGTCTACGGCAACCAGAACTGGTCCACGCATTACCGCGGGGTGGGGCCGGAGTTCCTCGAGATCCGGCGCTGGAAGATGGGAGAGGGCTCGTTCTTCGGGCCCTCGGACGTGGCCAGCGCCGACCTGGTGTGCGTGCTGGGGCAGACGGTGGCGGACAACCTGTTCGTCGGCCGGGACCCGGTGGGCGAGACCATCCGCGTCAACAATCTGCCCTGCAAAGTGACGGGGGTGCTGGCGCCCAAGGGAGCGTCGGCCATGGGCCAGGACCAGGACGACTTCATCGTCATGCCCTACACCACGGTGATGAAGAAGATCACGGGCGCGTACTGGCTGGACGACATCTTCTGCTCGGCGGAGTCGCGCGATTCCATGGCCACGGCCACCCAGCAGATCATCGGCATCCTGCGCGAGCGGCACCACCTCAACCCGGGCGAGGATGACGACTTCAACATCCGTTCCCCCGAAGACATCATCAAGGCGCAACTGGCCACCAGCGAGGTCATGACCCTGCTGCTGGCCAGCGTGGCTTCGCTCTCGCTGCTGGTGGGCGGCGTGGGCATTATGAACATCATGCTGGTTTCGGTGACGCAGCGCACCCGCGAGATCGGGGTGCGGCTGGCGGTGGGCGCCACCGCATGGGACGTGCAGGTGCAGTTCCTCAGCGAGGCCATCGTGCTGAGCACTCTGGGCGGCCTGCTGGGACTGGGCGCCGGCGTCGCCTCCTCGGCGCTGGTCAAGGCCCTCTTCGGGTTTCCCACACAACTGACGGGGGCGGTGCTGGCTCTGGGCAGCCTGTTCTCGGTGGGCGTGGGATTGCTGTTTGGCTACTACCCGGCGCGCAAGGCCTCGCAGCTCGATCCGGTCGAGGGACTGCGCTACGAGTAGGGAGCGCCCACGGCGGCTCCTTCTGCTGGCCTGCAGGACCGCCGTCCTACCTTCCAGGACTACTACAAAACCCCGCGGCAAGGTAAGATTTCCCGCCTCGACTATCTGACAGGAGTCTTCCTCATGATCCGTCGCGGATGGATGGTGGTTCTTGCGTGCGCGGTGCTGGTATCCGCGGGCGCAGCTCAGCAGTACAACCAGAGCCTGTTTTCCGGCATGAAGTGGCGCGAGGTGGGGCCCTTCCGCGGCGGACGCGTGCTGGCGGTGGAGGGCATCCCCGGCGATCCCAGCACCTACTACTTCGGCGCGGTGGCGGGAGGACTATGGAAGTCGGTGGATGGCGGCGGACATTGGGTCCCGCTCTTCGACCACGAAGATGTCTCGTCGATCGGAGCGCTGGCAGTGGCGCCCTCCAACCACAGCGTCATCTACGTGGGCACGGGCGAAGCCTGCATCCGCGGCAACATCTCTTTCGGCGACGGCGTCTACAAGAGCACCGACGGGGGCAAGACCTGGACCAACCTCGGACTGAAAGACACGCAGCACATCGGGGCCGTCATCGTGCACCCGCGCAATCCCGATGTCGTCTTTGTGGCGGCGCTGGGGCACGCCTACGGCCCCAACGCGGAGCGCGGCCTCTACCGCACCACCGACGGCGGCAAGAGCTGGCAGAAGGTGCTCTCCCAGGACGACCACACCGGCGCCATCGACGTGGTCTTCGACCCTACCAATCCCAACGTGCTGTTCGCGGCGCTGTGGCAGGCGCAGCGTACGCCCTGGAGCCTCTCGAGCGGCGGCCCGGGCAGCGGGCTCTACCGGTCGGTGGACGGCGGGACGACCTGGAAGAAGATCGAGGGCAAGGGTTGGCCGGAGGGCATCCTGGGACGCATCGGGGTGAGCGTCTCGGCCGCCAATCCCGAACGCGTGTACGCTCTGGTGGAAGCCAAAGAGGGCGGGCTCTACCGCTCCGACGACGGCGGCGGGAGCTGGGCGCGCGTCAACGACGACGAGCGCTATCGCCAGCGCGCCTGGTACTTCACGCACGTCTGGGCGGATCCCAAGAACCAGGACACCGTGTACGTGGCCAACACCGGGCTTTTCCGCTCCACCGACGGCGGCAAGAGCTTCAGTCTGCTGCCCGCGCCGCACGGCGACCACTACGCCCTGTGGATCGATCCCACCAACCCGCAGCGCATGATCAACGGCAATGACGGTGGCGCCACCATCACCGTGGATGGCGGCAAGACCTGGACCTCGCAGGAGAACCAGCCCACGGCGCAGTTCTACCACGTCATCACCGACAACCGCTTTCCCTATTGGATCTACGGGGCGCAGCAGGACAACTCCACCATCGCCATCGCCAGCTACGACGACGAGGGCGTGATCGGGCGCTGGGACTGGTACGACGTGGCCGGCGGGGAGAGCGGCTACATCGCTCCCGACCCGCGCGACGCCAACGTGGTCTACGCCGGAGGCAACGCCGGCTTCATCAGCCGCTTCGACAAGCGCACCATGCAGGCGCAGGACATTTCCGTGGTGCCGCTGGACAACTCCGGCCACGGTGTGGGCGACTATCCCCACCGCTTCAACTGGACGGAGCCGATCTTCGTCTCGCCCCACGATGCCAACGTGCTCTACACCGCGGGCGAGCAGGTCTACAAGAGCACCGACCAGGGCATGAGCTGGACGGCCATCAGCCCCGACCTGACGCGCAACGACAAGTCCAAGCAGGGAGCCTCCGGCGGCCCCATCACCAAGGACAACACCAGCGTGGAGTACTACGACGTGGTCTTCGCGCTGGCGGAGTCGCCGGTGCAGAAAGACCTGCTCTGGGCAGGGACCGACGACGGCCTGGTGCAGCTCAGCCGCGACGGCGGCAAGACCTGGACCAACGTCACTCCCAAGGGCATGCCGGAGTGGAGCCTGGTGAGTATCATCGAGGCCTCGCCCTTCGACGCGGGTACT
>DASPRL010000148.1 GCA_035624475.1 Terriglobales bacterium | reverse complement strand
TATCTCGATCCGCGCCTCGGCGCCATGCATGCCGTGGCCGAAGCGGCACGTAATGTGGCCTGTGTGGGGGCAACTCCGGTTGGCGCCACCAACTGCCTGAACTTTGGCAATCCCGAAAAGCCGCGAATCATGTGGCAGTTTGCACAGGTGGTAGACGGCATGGCGCACGCCTGCGACGAACTGGACATCCCCATCACCGGCGGCAACGTCAGCTTCTACAACGAAACCCTGGGCGAGGGCATCTATCCCACGCCCGTGCTGGGCGTGGTGGGGATTCTCGAGAACCTCGACCGCGTGATGAAGCCCGACTTCCGCGCCCCCGGGCGCAGCGTGCTGCTGCTGCGCGTCTGCGAGCCCGGCGATCCCACCGACGCGCTGGCCGAGTTCGGCTCCTCCGAGTACGCCAAGGAGGTGCTGGGCGCGCTCTGGGGTTTCCCCCCCGCGCTCGAGATGGAGAAGGAAGCTGCCCTGCAAAAGTGCCTTGTGGAAATCATCGCCGCCGGGCTGGTCGAATCCGCCCACGACTGCAGCGAAGGTGGTGCAGCCGTTACCCTGGCGGAATGCTGCTTCGCCCACGGCGTGGGCGCCCGCATGGAATTGCCCGCCAACGACTTACCGGCGGAATGCGTGCTTTTCGGCGAGGACGCCAGCCGCGTCGTGGTTTCCTGCGACCCAAAGAACGTCCGGCGAATCCAAGAAACTGGGGTAAGATACGGCGTAGTCGCGGACCTGCTCGGGGAAACGGTTCCAGAAAAATTTCAGATCACTGTGGATAACCAGGTGGTCGTGTCCGCGGCGTTGTCGGAGTTGAAGGACGCCTGGGCGCACGCCTTGGAGCGCGCGCTCGAGGTGGAACCGGCGGAAGAGTTGGTCGAAAGCTAGATCAAAGGGCATCGAGGGGCGGGCCATGGCCTTTGACAAATTCAAAGACGAGTGCGGCGTAGTCGCCATCTACGCGCATCCCCAGGCCTCCACCCTGGCCTACCTGGGGCTGCACGCGCTGCAGCACCGCGGCCAGGAATCCGCCGGCATGGTCTCCTCCGACGGCGTGCGCATGCACGTGCACAAGGCCATGGGGCAGGTGGCCGAGATCTTCACCGAAGAGGTGCTCACCCGCCTGGCTGGCCCCTTGGCCATCGGCCACACCCGCTACTCCACCGCCGGCGACTCCGCCCTGCTCAATGCCCAGCCCATCATGGTGGACTGCAACAAGGGGCTGATCGCGCTCGCCCATAACGGCAACCTGGTCAACGCCCACGATATCCGCTCGCGGCTGGAGCGCCAGGGCTCCATCTTCCAGACCACCAGCGACACCGAGGTCATCGTGCACCTGGTGGCGCAGTCGCGCGAAGAGACCCTGCCCGAGGCCATCGCCGACTCCCTGCGCCGCATCGAGGGCGCTTTCTCGCTGGTGATCATGACCCGCGACCGCATCTTCGCGGTGCGCGATCCCCGCGGCTTTCGCCCGCTGGCGATGGGGCGCATGCCCGCCCGCGACGGCGCCCGCGAGGACACCATCGTCTTCGCTTCCGAGACCTGCGCCTTCGATCTGATCGGCGCCACCTACGAGCGCGACGTCAAGGCCGGGGAGATGGTGGTGGTCGGGCCCGAGGGCATCTACTCGCGCTTCTACGCTCCGCAGATGCCGCAGACCTCCTGCATCTTCGAGCACGTCTACTTCTCGCGCCCCGACTCGGTGATCTTCGGCCGCCCGGTGGTGGTGAGCCGCGAGCAGTTGGGGCGGCGGCTGGCCCGCGAGGCCCCTGCCGAGGCCGACATCGTCGTCCCCGTGCCCGACTCCGGCGTGCACGCCGCTATGGGCTTCTCCGCCGAGAGCGGCATCCCCTTCCAGCTCGGCCTGATCCGCAACCACTACGTGGGCCGCACCTTCATCGAGCCCGAGCAACGGGTGCGCGACTTTGGGGTCAAGCTCAAGCTCAATCCCGTGCGCCACGTACTGCAGGGCAAGCGGGTGGTGCTGATCGATGATTCCATCGTGCGCGGCACCACCAGCAAGAAGATCGTGCGCATGGTGCGCGACGCCGGCGCCGCCGAGGTGCACGTGCGCATCTCCTGCCCGCCCACCGTCGCGCCCTGCTTCTACGGCGTGGACACGCCCGACAAGAAGCAACTCATCGCCGCCAACAAGAGCGTGGACGAGATCCGCGAGTACATCGGCGCCGACTCGCTGGCTTATCTGTCGCTGGAAGGCATGAAGCAAGCCTGCGGCGAGGGCGAACTCACCACCTACTGCACCGCTTGCTACACCGGCAAGTACCCCACCAAGCTGGTGGACGTGGAAGAGATCCAGCCCGCCGCCGAGCCGGTGCCCGTCAAGAACTCGGTGCCGAAGTAAGCCAATTCCACCACAGAGACACGGAGAACAGTCGCTGGTCGTTGGCCCTCGTTTGCCCGCGTATCGGCACAACGAAGCGGCTGTTCTGAGACGCCGCCGGTGCCCCTCGAGGCACAGAGAAGCTCCCTGGGAGGCGTAAGGGCACGACTTCAGTCGTGCCGTGCACGCTCCTCTTTTCGCTTGTCATCCTGAGCGCGGCGACCGGCGCCGAGCGACGCGAGGGGCAGAGCGAAGGATCTGTGTCTTGGCGGCCGCCCTCCGTGTCTCCGCGCCTCCGTGGTGGACTTTGATCCGCGGTCATCCGTGTGAACCCGCGGCGATGAAGTTCACTTGCGCGCCGCCACCACCCGCGGGATGCCCTGCAGGTCCTGGGTGACGCGCGTTTCGCTCCAGCCCGCGAGCAACGCCCGCACCGGCGCTTCCATGGAAAAGCCGATCTCCACCACCAGCCAGCCGCCGTCGCGCAAGACCTCGCGCGCCTGCGGGACCAGGCGCCGGTAGGCACTCAGCCCGTCCGCCCCGGCGAAGACCGCCACCTTGGGCTCGAACTCGCGCACCTCGCGCTGCGTCTTCTCGGGCTCGGCCTCGCTGACGTAGGGCGGGTTCGAGACCACCAGGTCGAAGCCCTCGCCGTGGGGCACGCCCGTGAGCAAGTCGCTCTGCCGGAAGCTCACGCGCTCATCGAGCTGCAGCCGCGCCGCGTTGGCGCGCGCGATCTCCAGGGCTTCGGCGGAGATGTCCACGCCGCAGATCTCGGCCTGTGGCAGCTCGCGCGCCAGCGCCAACGCGATGCACCCCGAGCCGGTGCCCACGTCCACGATACGCGGACGCGGCCAGGCCCGCGCCAGTTCCAGCGTGGTTTCCACCACGTGCTCCGTCTCTGGCCGCGGGATCAGCACCGCGGGCGAGACCACCAGGTCCAGCCCCCAGAACTCCTGGTGCCCGGTGATGTACTGCGCGGGCTTGCCGGAGGCGCGCTGGCGGATGGCGTCCTGGTAGCGCGCCAGCTCGGCCGCCGTCAGCTTGCGCTCGGGATGGGCGTAGAGATAGGCGCGGTCGCAGCCCAGGGTGAACATCAGCAGGGTCTCGGCGTTCATGCGCGGCGAGCCCACGCGGGTGGCGGTGAGCTCCTCGATGGCCCCGCTGAGCGCCTGCTTCAGCGTCGAGGGAAAGCGAACGACTTCGGCTCCGCCGGCCATGGCCTCACGCCGCGCCTTCGCCCTTCAGCTTCTCCGCGTTGTAGTGGGTGATGAGGGCCTCGAGCATGGCCTGGATCTTGCCGTCGAGGAACTCGGGGAGCTGGTGCACAGTCAGCCCGATGCGGTGGTCGGTGACCCGGTTCTGCGGGAAGTTGTAGGTGCGGATCTTCTCGCTGCGGTCGCCCGAGCCCACCTGCTGGCGCCGCTCCTTGGCCAGTGCCGCGTGCTGCTTCTCCTGCTCCATCTCGTAGAGGCGGGCGCGCAGCACCCGCATCCCCTTCTCCCGGTTCTTGATCTGCGACTTCTCGTCCTGGCAGGAGACCACGGTGTTGGTCGGCAGGTGGGTGATGCGCACCGCCGAGTAGGTCGTGTTCACCGACTGCCCGCCGGGGCCGGAGGAGCAGAAGGTGTCGATGCGCAGGTCCTTGGGATCGATCTTGATCTCGACCTCCTCGGCCTCGGGCAGCACCGCCACCGTCACCGCCGAGGTGTGGATGCGCCCCTGTTGTTCGGTAGCCGGCACCCGCTGCACGCGGTGCACCCCGCTCTCGTACTTCAGCTTGGAGTAGACGCCCTTGCCCTCGACCAGCGCGATCACTTCCTTGAGCCCGCCCACGCCGGATTCCGAGGTGGAGAGCACCTCCACCTTCCAGCGCTGCCCTTCGGCATAGCGGGTGTACATGCGGAAGACCTCGGCGGCGAAGAGCGAGGCTTCGTCGCCGCCGGTGCCGGCGCGGATCTCCAGCACCACGTTCTTCTCGTCGTTGGGGTCCTTGGGCAGCAGCAGGGTCTTCAGCTCCTGCTCGACTGTGGCCAGGCGGGCTTCCAGCTGGGTCAATTCTTCCTGGGCGTAGGCGCGCATGGCGGCGTCGCTCTCCTCGGCCACCAGCGCCTTGCTCTCGGCGATGCCGCGCTGCAGGTCTTTGTATTCGCGGTACTTCTCCACCACGGGCGCGATCTCGGCGTGCGCCTTGGCGGTCTTCTGGTAGCGCGCGGGGTCGCCGATCACCTCCGGCGAGGCCAGGGCGTGCGTCAGTTCTTCGTACTTGCTCTCGACTTGTTCCAGGCGGTCGAACATAAGAAGGTCGTTGGTCGGTAGTCGTTGGTCGTTGGCCGGAGCCTTGGTCGTTAGTCGTCGGTCGTCGGCCCGAACCGTGGTCGTTAGTCGTTGGTCGTTGGTCGTTGGCCTGTGATGACCGCGAACTTCGGCTTACTTCCTGCTCCCCCGCTCAGAGAATTGATCAAAGCGTTCAGACCCCTGGCAACGCCATCCGCCCGCTCCAGCAGGGAGCCGGCGTCCTTGGCCGAGAGGTACTCCAGTTCTCTGGCGATCATGAGCTGAGTCTGCAGCTCCAGCACCGAGCCTCTGGCATGGAACAGGAAGTTGCAGAACTCGCGATCAGAATAGTGCCCCTTCCCCTCCGCGATGTTACTGGCGACCGAAACGGCCGCCCGCCGCATCTGGTTCGTCAGACCGTAAACCTCCTGCTTGGGAAACGATTCGGTTCCCTTGTAGATTGCCACCGCCAATCCCATCGCCTCCCGCCACACCCGTAAATCCTTGAATGATGCCAGCATGATTTCATCGCCTCCTGTCGCCGGCCGCGGCTAACGACCAACGACTAACGACCAACGACTCTGTTTGATTGCTATCTGAAGTCTATAGCAAGGAGAGTTCGCGGGGAGCCCCGCTAGGCGATCACCAGTTCCCCGCCCCGCTCGCGCTCCAGGGCCATGGCTTCGTCCAAGGCGCGGATGGCGCACTCCACTTGGGAGTCGTCGGGAGGCTGGGTGGTGATGCGCTGCAGCCACAGTCCGGGAACGGTCATGGCTGCCAGCAGCTTCCGGGAGCGGTGGCGGGCAGCGAAGCGGATGATCTCGTAGGAGACGCCGATGATCACCGGCAGCAGCGCCAGGCGGATGCCGAAGCGCGCCCAGAAGGTGTGCACCGGAACCAGGGTGTAGAAAACGACGGAAATCAGCATCACCGTGATCAGGAAGCTGGTGCCGCAGCGCGGGTGGAAGGTGGAGAACCTCTGTGCGCCCTCCACATTCAGCGGCCCGCCCGATTCGTAGGCGAAGACCGTCTTGTGCTCCGCCCCGTGGTACTCGAAGACGCGGCGGATGTCCCGCCAGCGCGACAGCCCCCACAGGAAAAGCAGGAACAGCAGGATGCGGATGGCGCCGTCCACCAGGTTGAACAGGATCTGGTTGCCGAAGGCGGGCACCGACTTCTTCAATTCGGTCACCGCCACCAGGGGCACGAACTTGTAGAGGAAGATGAAGAAGCCCAGCGACAGCACCAGGTTCAGCGCCAGCACCCAGCCGCTGATCTGGATCTTCTTCTGGTTCTGCTCGCGCGGGATCTCCTCCAGGGCGACGTTGGCGGCGTAGCCCAGGGCGCGAAAGCCCAGCATCATGGCTTGCCCCAGGGTGACCAGCCCGCGCACCACCGGCCAGCCCAGCCACTTGCGCTTGTCGGAGGGACGCTCCAGGGGCTCGCTATGGACCGCCATCTCGCCCGAGGGCCGGCGCACGGCGATCCCCCAGGCGTGCGGCGAGCGCATCATCACGCCCTCCAGCACCGCCTGGCCCCCGATGAGAGTCTCCTCCCCGCTCTCCAGCGCGGGCAGCAACTGGACAGCAGCCAGAAATCGCAGGATGGGTTTAAGGCGAATCACTGCTATTAGATGCGGGACAACCGCTCCATGATACAGGGGAACGCGCCCGCGGCCAAGGCTCCCGAGCCCGCGCTCCGTCAGTCCTTGACCGTGACCTCGAACTTCTGCTCGCCGGCCTGGTTGCCGCCCTTGGCGGTGATGACCACGTTCCACACTCCCGCCATGCTGAAGGTGCCGCTGCCTTCGTAGGCGCCGTGCCCCTTGTCGGCCAGAGGGAACTCGTTCTTGCCCATGTCCATGAGCTTCATGACCAGGGAGGCCTGCACCTGGGCGCCACTCACCGGCTTGCCCGCCAGGTCGGTGAGCCGCAGGCGGAAGGTCGTGGCCTTGACGATGCGCGGGGGCGCGTCCAGCTCCAGCGCCATCTGGAAGGGCATGCCCGGGGCCGGGGGCAGGGGCGTGACCGCGCTGCTGGCGGCAGCAGGCTGCACCTGGGGCTGCGGGGCTTCGCTCTTCTCGCAGCCCGCCAGCGCCAGCAAGATCGTGGAGGCGAGGATCATCCATCTCATTCTGCGCACGTCACGTCCTCCCTGAAGTCCTCTGAGTACTGAGTACTGCCGCTCAGTGCGAGTGCTCGTCGGCGGCGGGCACCACGCAGCCGCTGGCCATCTCGCAGGCCGCGTGCTCGAACTGGATGGTGGTGTGATAGATGCGGAACCTCTCACCCAGCATGGCGTTGACCTCCTGCAGGATGCGCTCGCTGGCCGAGGGCGGGATGTCGGCGATGGAGATGTGGCAGGAGAGGGCGTGCGACTCCGAGCCCAGGCTCCACACGTGCAGATCATGCACGCTGTTGACCCCGGTGATGGCCTCGATGGCGGCGCCGATGCGCTCCAGCTTCATGCCCCGCGGCGTCCCTTCCAGCAGGATGTTGAGGGTCTCGCGCAGGATGCCGAACGACGACCACAGGATCAGCGCTCCGATGCCGACCGAGAGCGCGGGATCGATCCAGCGCTGCCCGCTGAGCAGGATGGCGCCGCCGCCCACGATGACGGCGGTGGTGGAAAGCGTGTCCCCGAGCATGTGCACGAAGGCGCTGCGCACGTTCACGTCGCGCGCCGTCCCGTAGAGCAGAAAGGCGATGACGCCGTTCATGACCACGCCCGCCGCCGCCACCCAGATCATCACCTGGGCGTGAACCTCCACCGGCGCGGTCAGCCGCCGGAAGGCCTCGTAGAAGATGAGGAAGGCGATCAGCACCAGGAGGAGCGCGTTCAGGAAGGCAGCCAGCACCCCCGCGCGCTGGTAGCCGTAAGTCTTGCGGGAGTCGGGCGGGCGGGTGGCCACGTACACCGCCACCCAGGAGAGCAGCAGCGCCAGGAAGTCGGAGAGGTTGTGCCCCGCCTCGGAGAGCAGGGCCAGGCTGTGGGCGCGCACCCCCGCCACCGCCGTGACCACGATGTAGGCCAGGGTCAGGACCAGCGAGATCTGCAGCACCCGCGAGGTGCGCTGCGTCCCGTGCGCATGCATGCCGCCAGTCTACTAAAACTCAAACTCGCCCTGCACTCCCTCCAGGCGCAGCAGGTGGCGCTTGACCTCCAACCCGCCGCCGTAGCCGCCCAGGCGGCCGTCGGCGGTGATCACGCGGTGGCAAGGGACGACGATGGCCACGGGGTTGCGATGGTTGGCCTGGCCCACCGCGCGAAAGGCCGCGGGGCGCCCCACCGCGCGCGCAATCTCGGCATACGACTTGGTCTTCCCGTAGGGGATGCGCAGCAGCTCCTGCCAGCAGCGCTTCTGGAAGTCGGTGCCGCGCAGGTCGAGCGCGAAGGAGAACTCCCGCCGCTGCCCGGCGAAGTACTCCTGCAGTTCGCGGGCGTAGGGCCGGGTCTCGGCCTCGGACTCCACCCATTGGGTCTTGCGGCGCAGGCTGCGAGGAGGAAAGTCGCGGCGGTCGAACTCCAGGCAGGCCAGGCCGCGGCTCGACACTCCCAGCAGCAGCTTTCCCACGGGTGAGTCCATGCGCGAGTAGTAGAGGGTCTCCACGGTTCCTCCTCTGCTGACACGAGCCTAGCATCGGCGGACAAAACAAAGAAAGCCCCCCGTCTTGCGACAGGAGGCTTTCCTGTAACACGAGTCCCCGCCGACTCGTGTAACTCGTTGGCCCGTCTACTTGGGCGAATCCGGTTGCGGCTGGGAAGCGGGCGCCGACTGCGGCGGCTGTAACTGATCCGCAGCCCCGGGCGCTGCCGTGGACTGCGTCCCCAACTGCTCGGTGTCGTTGCGCAGCACGGCCACCTCCACCGTGCCGCCGGCGCCGTGTCTCACCTTGCCGCCCTCGGTGGTGAGGGGCGCGTTGCCCATCCCCACTACGTAGATGCGGTACACCGGGATGTCATGGTTGAGCACCAGGTAGCGCACCACCGAATCCGCCAACTGCTGCGAGGTGGCGATCGCCTGCTGGCCGCGGCCGGACGCGAATCCCTGGACCTGGACCACGTATCCTTTCTGCGACTTGAGCGGCTCCGCCATCTGGTCCAGAGCGTCCTTGGCGCGCTTGCTCAGCGCCGACTGCCCCGGCCGGAAGCGGATCTCCATCTCCGAATCGGTGCGGTACTGGTCGATGCTGCTGACCACCTTCTGCACCGTCTGCAACTGGTCATTGGCCTGCTGCGCGGTCTGGTGGGCCTGATCGGCGCGCTGCTGGGCGGCCTGGGCATGCAAGTCGGCCTCGCTGGCCTTGTTCGACGCCATCTGGATGCCCGCCTGCGCGCGCGCGTCCACGTCCTGGATCATCTTGGCGTTGGCCTGGGTGAGCTGGTCCAGCTCGTTCAATTGGTCCTGGATGGGCTGAACCTGCCGCTGCACGTATTTCTTGCGGGCGAAGGGATTCAGCTTCCCCCAGAAGCCTTCCTTGCGCACCTCCAGCTTCTTGGGCTGCGGCTCCTCGGATGCGGCCGGCGCGGCCGCGGGTGCCGGCTCCGGGGACGCGGGCATCTGGCTGCTGCTGTCGGCGGGCTGCGCGGGCGGCTGCTGCTGATCACTGGCCGCGGGCTTCTGCTTCGGACTACCGGAAGTCGAACTGGCCGGCGGTTGCTGGCCCACCGCCGCCAAGACCAGGACCAACCCCAGGGGGAAGGTCATCAAGCTGCGTCGCATGGCGAATCCTCCAAGACGACCTGTAGATATCAGGTCAAGTGCCAAACCAAGGAAGCCCTTGGACTCCACTAACCCTTTTGTTTTGAATGTATTGCCTCTCCGGCACGAGACCCGAGTCGAGGTAGGAAGTCGCCGCACCAAGTAATTTCGTCACACAAGCTGCTATAAACATCGGTTCACGGTTTCATAGGAGCCCGCATCCGATGCCTTGCTCGCTTCGCCCCCGCTCCGCCCGCTTTGCTTCCTTCTTGGTCGTGCTGCTGCTCGCGGCCGCGCCTGGCCTGCCGGGACAGACCACCGCCCTCCCCTCCGCCCGGCTGGAGCCACAGCGCCTGGAGCAGTATTCCGACCTGGCTGTGCGCTGGATGCAGGAGTACCTGCAGGTGGACACCACCAACCCGCCCGGCAACGAGCTGCGTGCCGCCACCTTCCTGAAGAAGATCTTCGACCAGGAGGGCATCGAGAACCAGGTCTTCGAGTTCGCGCCCGGGCGCGCCGACATCTGGGCGCGGGTGCGGGGCAGCGGGGCGCGGCGGCCGCTGATCCTGCTCAACCACATGGACGTCGTGAGCAGCGATCCGCAGCGCTGGCGCGTGCCTCCCTTCAGCGGCGCCCTGGTGGACGGCTCGCTCTACGGCCGCGGCGCCCAGGACATGAAGAACGAAGCCCTGGCGCAACTGCTGGTCATGGTCATGCTCGAGCGCGAGCACGTTCCCCTGGACCGCGACGTCATCTTCCTGGGCACCGCCGACGAAGAGGTGGACAGCGCCGGCACCGACTGGATGATCCATCACCAGCGCGAGCTTCTGGGCCACGCCGAGTACTTGCTGACCGAGGGCGGTGAGAACCTGCTGCGCGACGACGGCCGCGTCGCCTACGTCGGCATCGACACCGCCGAGAAGGTCCCCTTCTGGCTGCACCTGGTGGCGCACGGCAAGCCCGGCCACGGCTCCCGTCCCCTGGAAGACTCCGCTCCCAACCGCCTGGCGCGCGCCCTGGGTCGCATCCTCGCTCACCCCGCCGAGATGAAGGTCATTCCGGCGGTGGCGCAGTATCTGCGCGACATGGCGCCCTACCAGCACGGCCCGCGGGCGCGCTGGTTCGCCGATCCCCAGGCCGCCCTCAAGGACCCGCGTTTCCGCGCCGAGGTGGAGCGCGATGAGTCGCTGAACTACCTGCTGCGCAACACCCTCAGCCTGACCATGCTGGGAGGCTCGCAGCAGACCAACGTCATCCCCGGAGAAGCCTGGGCCAACCTGGACGTGCGCCTGCTTCCGGGTGAGGACCCGCAGCGCTTCCTGGAGGGCATCCGGCGGGTGGTCGCGGATCCCCAGGTGACGGTGGAGCCGCTGTCCTCCACCTTCCTGGCGGCCAACTCCTCCTCCACCGACACCGAACTGTTCCGCGTGATCCGGAAGGTGGCGGCGAGCTACTTCCCGGGAGCGCCGGTCACGCCGCGGCTTACCAGCGGCTACGACGAGAACCAGCGCTACCGCCAACTGGGCATGGTGTGCTACGGCTTCTCGCCCTACGCGGCCACCTCGGAGGAGTCGGACACCGAGCACGGCGATAACGAACGCATCCGCGTGGAGGAGGTGCGGCGCGGCTACCGCGTCCTCTACGACGTGGTGGTGGGCGTGGCCGGCGCCCGCTGAAAGCAGCGGCAAAAAGACCCCCGGAGCTTCTCTTGGCAGCACTCCGGGGCGTAGGATAGCTCTGTTGTTTCCCTCCCCTCTGGCCAGGAACAGGAGCCGCAGTGGGACGCAGAGGAGCCAAGCGGGGGATGCCGGCCAAGGCAAAACCCGGAGCCGTCGCCGACAAACTGCTGCCGGCGCCACCGGCGGGCTCGCGCCTGCGCAGCCTGGACGATGCCGACAGCCTGCGCGCCCTGGTGCGCAATCTCAAAGAAGGCATGTACATCACCAACGCCCACGGCGAGATCCTGGACGCCAACCCCGCCTTCCTGGAGATGATGGGCGTCCACTCCCTGGAGGAACTGCGCTCCTTCAACGCTCGCGACTTCCTGGTGGAGCCCGAGGTCCGCGCCCGCGAGCTGGAGCTGCTGGCCACGGAAGGCTCGGTGCGGGAGTTCGAATTGCGCATCCGCCGTCCCGACGGCCAGATTCGCACCGTGCTCGACACCGCCTACGCCGACCACGATCCCCACACCGGTCAGCAGTTCTACTACGGCATCCTGGTCGACATCACGCTGCGCAAGCTGCTGGAGGCGCAACTGGTGGAGCAGAGCATCCGCGACCCGCTCACCGGGTGCTTCAACCGGCGCTATCTCACCGAGTTCGAGAGCCGGGCGCGCAGCGGCCGCCACTCCTGGGGCTGCATCATCCTCGACATCGACCACTTCAAGCGCTACAACGACGAACACGGCCACCAGGCCGGCGACCAGGTGCTGATCCGCATCAGCCGCTTCCTCATGCGGCAGACGCGCGCCGAGGAAGGCGTGGTGCGCATGGGCGGCGACGAGTTCCTGGTGCTGCTGACGGCCGCCGACGCCCGCCGGGTGGAGAGCGCCGCCCTCCGCCTCAAGGCCACGGCCGCGCAGGAAGGCCTGGCGCCCTTCTCCGTGGGCTGGGCGGTGCGTGAAGGCGGCGAGCGCCTGGAGAAGACCATCAACCGCGCCGACTCCCGCCTGCTCACCAGCCGCGGCCACCGCCGCGAGGTCGCCGAAGACCGGCTCCATCGCCCGGGCAAGCGCGACCGCCGCCGCCGCGGCTGA
>DASPRL010000147.1 GCA_035624475.1 Terriglobales bacterium | reverse complement strand
GCTGGAGCTGCGCGTCGGCCCCAACGACTTGGGCAAGGTGATCGGGAAGCAGGGGCGCACGGCGCGCTCCATCCGCACCATCCTGGGCGCCGCCGGCATGAAATTGAAGAAGCGTTATACGCTGGAGATCCTGGAATAAGCGACAGCTTCATCAGCATCGCGCGCGTGCTCAAGGCCCAGGGACGGCGCGGCGAGGTCAGCGCCGAACTCCACACCGATTTTCCGGAGCGATTGGCGGAGCGCAAGCGCCTGTTCGCGCTCTCTCCGCGGGGAGAGCGCCGCGAGCTGGAGCTGGAGTCCTGCTGGCCCCACAAGGGCGGCATGGTGCTGAAGTTCCGGGGCGTGGATTCGATCGCCGCGGCGGAAGAGCTGGCCGGCTGCGAGATCCAGATCCCGCAGGAAGAGCGCGAGACGCTGGCCCTGGGTGCGGTGTACGTGAGCGACCTGCTGGGCTGCATCGTGGTCGAGGCCGCGCAGGGGACCGAGATCGGCCGCGTCGAAGAAGTGCAGTTCGGCGCCGGCGAGGCCCCGCTGCTGGTGGTCCGGGCGGGGCGCAGGGAGCAGTTGATCCCCTTCGCCGCCGAGTATGTGAAGCGGCTGGACCCGCAGGCCAAGCGGGTGGAGATGACACTGCCCCCGGGCCTGCTGGAACTGGACGCGCCCCTGACCGCGGAGGAGAAAGAGCGGCAGCGGGAAAGGTAGGAAGTCGGGGGGCGCAGCCTGCGGGCGGCGCCGTACGCGATGAAGTTCGAGATCGTCACCATATTTCCGGACTTTTTTCGCGGGCCCCTGCAACACGGCATCGTGCGCCGGGCGCAGGAGGCCGGGCTCATTGACATCCGGGTGCACGACCTGCGGGCCTTCACCCACGACCGCCACCGCACCGTAGACGATCGTCCCTTCGGCGGCGGCGAGGGCATGGTGCTGAAGCCGGAGCCGCTGTTCGAATGCTGCGCGGCCATGGGACTGGAGCCGCAGGCCGCGCGCCGCGCGCCGGGAGCGAAGGAATCCGTGGTGCTGCTGTCGGCGCAGGGGCGGCTCTTCGGCCAGGAGACGGCGGAAGAACTGGCCGCATTGGAGCGCGTGGTGCTGCTCTGCGGCCGCTACGAAGGCGTGGACGAGCGCGTGGGCGAGCATCTCGCCGACCGCGAAGTTTCCATCGGCGACTACGTGCTCAGCGGCGGCGAACTGGGGGCGCTGGTGATCGTGGATGCGGTCACCCGGCTGCTTCCCGGGGCGCTGGGCAACCAGGCTTCGGCCGAGCAGGAGTCGTTCAGCGGGCGAGTGGCGCGGAGGGAGGAGGGCAAGCCCGTCTCCACCTGCGCCTCGGGCGGGTTGCTGGACTACCCGCACTACACCCGCCCGGCGGAGTACCAGGGGCTGCCGGTGCCGGAGGTGCTGGTCTCGGGCAACCACGACCAGATCCGCCGCTGGCGGCGAGGCCGCGCCCTGGAGAAGACTCTGCGCAACCGCCCCGAGCTGCTGGAGCGGGTGGCGTTGAGCGAGGAAGACCGCGAGTTGCTGGCGGAGATCCGGCAACGGCAATGATTCCGGGCGGCCCAGGCCGCCCGCGGAGATCCTGAGGACAACGACATGTCGAATTCACTGGTCATCGAGAAGCTGCTTGCCAAAGTGCGGCGCACCGATCTGCCGCCCCTCAACCCCGGGGACAGCGTGCGCGTCCACGTCAAGATCAAGGAAGGCGACAAGGAGCGCCTGCAGGCCTTCGAGGGCATCGTCATCAAGCGCACTCACGGGCCCCAGGCCAGCTTCACCGTGCGCAAGGTCAGCTTCGGCCACGGGGTGGAGCGCATCTTCCCTCTCAACTCCAAGGTGATCGACAAGGTGGAGGTGCTGAAGTCCAGCGCGGTGCGCCGGGCGCGGCTCTTCTACCTGCGGGGACGCAAGGGCAAGTCCGCCCGCCTGCGCGAGTCCGAGCGCACGCAGGAAGGGTAGCGCCGGCCAGACCCGCTGTCCGGTCTTTGTGCCCCTCGTGTCTCCATTGTGTCCTTTGTGGTGAGCTTTCTTTCTGGCTGTGCCGCAGGCAGGAAGCCGCGCCCTACTCCATCCCCAGGTATCCGTCGATCCACGCCTTCAGCCGTAGGCGGTCGTTGCAGGGGCGGAACTGGAAGCCGGTAGTGCGCTGCGTCTCCAGGCACCAGCACACCACGGCGGGGATCTCCAGGCCGGAGAGCCCGGGCAGGCCGAGCAGGAGCTGCGCCGTGTCCGCCACCGCCAGCCCCTCCACCGCGTAGGCCGACAGTCCCCCGCCGCTGATCTCGCGCGTCACCCCGGTCAGCGTCCCGCGGTGGGGTGTCACCGCCTTCATCCCCGTGATCAGCGGCAGGCGCACGTAGCGCCGCAACTGGCGCAGCAGCAGCAGGTAGGTGTTCTCCACCTCGCGGGCGATGGCGTCCGCGCCCGCCCCGCCTTCGAAGAGGCAGTTGACGCCGTACTCGGAGAGCCGCAGCGCCTCTTCGATCGAGCCGAAGCCATAGACCAGGCAGCGGCGGTTGCCGTCGGCCGCGCGCAGCGCTTGCAGATAGGCCTCGGCGCCGGCATCCAGGCGAATGGCGCAGGCATCGAAGGCCGAGGTCTGGAGCTGCTCCACCGAGGGCGAGGACGCCTGGGTGTCGATACGGCACTGTCGGAAGCACTGCTGCAGCACCTCCACCACCGGGCGAGCGACGTTGATCACCGCCAGGGTGGCCTGGTAGCGCGGCTTGAGGGAGGAGTTCGTGGCCATGTCCATGCGAGCAGGGTCTCTACTTTAGAACGCCTCGCGCGCGCTTGGGACAAAAATTTCCGCCGGGGGACCCCGCCCGGCAAAGCTCCCGCCCACTTCACTCCGCGCTTGCGCGCGTGCGCATTCCGCGCAACACTGTTGTCGGTCTCACGCGGTGGCCACTCCGACGCAACCCGATGGTTCCCTGCCGCTCTCGCCCGCGGCCGCCAAGCTGCGCCTGCTCAAGCGCCTGCGCTGCACCCTGAAGTTCGAGAAGCAGGCCTGGGCGGCGGGCGCGCGCCGGGTGGCGGGGGTGGACGAAGCCGGGCGCGGCTCGCTCTTCGGCCCCGTGGTCGCGGCCGCCGTCATCCTCGATCCCGAGCACCGCATTCGCGGCCTGCGCGACTCCAAGCTGCTGACCGCCGCCCGCCGCGAGGAATTGGCGGAGAAGATCCGCGAGCACTCGCTGGCCCGGGCGGTCGCGGCCGTGGACGCCGCCATGATCGACCGCATCAACATCTACCAGGCCTCGCGCCTGGCCATGCTGGAAGCAGTCACGCAGCTCGCTCCCGCCCCCGACCACCTGCTGGTGGATGCCATGCGCCTCGAGCACCCCTGCCCCCAGACCTCCATCATCCACGGCGACGCGCGCTCCGCCTCTATCGCTGCCGCTTCCATCCTGGCCAAGGTGGAGCGCGATCGCATGCTGGAGGAGTTCGACCGGCTCTATCCCGCCTACGGCCTGGCCGCCAATAAGGGCTACAGCACGCCCCACCACCTGCGCAGCCTGCGCTCGCACGGCCCATCGCCCCTGCACCGCCAGTCCTTTGCCCCGGTCTGGAACGCTACCGCAACCCAGGAGATGCTGGAGTTCATGGCGGAGGAAGACGCCGACCCGCCGGAGAACTAGAATCCTCGCCTGGCCGTCCTGTATCCAAGCAAAGGATCATGCTCCGCCTGCTCTGCATCACCGCCCATCCCGACGACGAGGCTGGAGGCTTCGGCGGCTCGCTCGCCCTCTACCGCGAGCGCGGCGTCGAGACCTACGTCGTCTGCCTGACTCCCGGCCAGGCCGCGCGCAACCGCGGCGGCGCCCGCTCCGACGAGGAACTGGCGGCGCTGCGGCGCCAGGAGTTCGCCGCCGCCTGCGCCCTGCTGAAG
>DASPRL010000146.1 GCA_035624475.1 Terriglobales bacterium | reverse complement strand
CTCTACGCGTACTTGCAGACCATCGTGGTGGGCCTGAACAGCCTGCGCATCAGCCAGCGCGCGGAATCCATCCTGCAGGAGATCGCCTCTTTGGAGCTGGAGATGCGGAAGTTCTCGGAGAACTACGAGAAGCTGGGCACGCACCTGCGCAACGCCGGCAAGAGCTACGACGACTCGACCCGCGTCTTCGACAAGGTGGAGAGCCGGCTGGAACGGCTGGCGGGCAACGGCGCGCACGCCGACGCGCTGGGCGGGGAGCAGGCGAAACTGGCGCTGGAAGCGGAAAGCGGCGAGGCCCAGCGCTCCTCCAAAAAAACTTAAGGGGACGCGTCGCGCGTCCCCTGTCGGTTCCGAAACTGCTCAGTGTTTCTTTTTCTTCTTCGCCTTTTTCTTGGCTGCCATGGTTTCTATTCTCCCTTTCCATTCTTCATGGATGTGCAACGATGAATTGTTGCGTTGAAGAATGTATAGAGTCATTGAAAAACGAAGTCAAGTGAAAAATCGGCGACACGCGGCGGCGGAAACGCGCGCCGGAAAAAGAAAATCGCGCGCGCGCGAGGAGCGCCATCGTTGAACAACCCGCCGGGCTCGTTCACCACCAGCCCTGGATCTTGCCGAGCAGGAACAGGCCCACGCCGCTGAAGGTGTCCTGCCAGGCATGCGCCATCATGCCCGGGCGCAGACTCCTGCGCCACAGCGCGAGCACCCCGAAGAGCCCGCCGTAGACGGCGATCTGGGCCATGCGCCGCGGGCCCTGGTAGCCGTGGGCGGCGCCGAAGAGCAGCGCCTGCAGGAGGAGGCCGCCCCAGCGGCTGCGCGTCAGGGCGGCAAACTGGCGCTGGAAGAGTCCGCGGAAGATCACTTCCTCGCAGAATCCGGCGGTGAGGCACACCAACGGCCATAGCAGCAGCTCGAGGCCGTTGTGAGGAGCGAGGAATCCGATGGTCCGCCGCAGTTCTTCCAGATTCGTCCGGCCCAGGCCCAGCGCGAGCCCGACCCCGATCAGCACCACGGCGGAAGCGACCCAGAAGCCGACGGCGATGCCGGCGTCGAGCAGCGCGCTCTCGAAGGTAGGCCATTTGCCACCGACCAGTTCGCGCAGGGAGACGCGCTCACGGCGGATGCTGTACCAGACGAAACCGACCAGCGCCCACTCCAGGGCCACGGTGGTCAGGTACAGCGGGATGCGTCCGTGGCGGTCGGCTGCCTGCCGCTGCCTTCCCTGGCTCCCCCCGAACGAAAGAAGGCCCATGAGCACCAGGAGCAGGATGGTGTGCAGCCAAGGAGCGACCTTGCGGAGTTTGGCAGGGGGCGGAGCAGACGGCGCGGCGGCGGTGGCCAAGGCGGATGTCCCTTTCGACTCGCACGAAGAGCGCCCGGGCACTTTGCGGCGCTCCGGGCGCTCGCGACATCTTATAATGAGCGGCTGGAAATGCAATCAGGAGAACGTTCATGGCTCTGGAAGACGCAGTCATCATCTCGGCGGTGCGCACCGCGGTGGGGAAGTTCCAAGGCTCGTTGAGCGAGATGCGGGCGCCGCAACTGGGCGCGGTGGTGGTGCGCGAGGCGGTCGCGCGCGCCCAGCTCGATCCCAAGCAGATCGACGAGTGCATCCTGGGGAACGTCGTGGCGGCGGGGCTGGGGCAGAACCCGGCGCGGCAGGCGGCGCTCTACGGCGGCTTGGCGCCCGAGGTCGCGGCCATGACCATCAACAAAGTCTGCGGCTCGGGGCTGAAGGCGGTGGGACTGGCGGCGCAGGCGGTGCAGACCGGCAACAGCGAGATCGTGGTGGCCGGCGGCATGGAGTCCATGAGCAACGCGCCCTATCTGCTGCCCCAGGCGCGCAAGGGCATGCGGCTGGGCAACGCGCAGGTGATCGATTCCATGATCAACGATGGGCTCTGGGACATCTACAACGACTACCACATGGGTATGACCGGCGAGAACGTCGCCGAGAAATACAAGATCACGCGCGAGGAGCAGGACGAGTTCGCGCTCAACTCGCACCGCAAGGCGGTGGCCGCGTGGCAGGAGTGCCGCTTCGAATCGCAGGTGGTCCCGGTGGAGCTACCGCCCAAGAAGAAGGGCGAGGCGCCGGGGAAGTTCGCCAAGGACGAGTGCCCGCGTGAGGACACCACCCTGGAGGCGCTGCGCGCGCTCAAGCCCGCCTTCAAGAAGGACGGCACCGTGACCGCGGGCAACGCGCCCGGCGTGAACGACGGTGCGGCGGCGGTGGTGGTCACCACGGCGAAACGCGCGCAAGAACTGGGCGCCAAGCCGCTGGCGCGCATCGTAGCGCAGGCGGTCTCGGGCGTCGAGCCGCAATGGGTGATGATGGCCCCGGTGGGCGCGGTCCGCAAGCTCTGGCAGAAGACGGGATGGAAGAACGAGGATGTGGACCTCTACGAGCTGAACGAGGCCTTCTCGGTGCAGGCGCTGGGAGTGATGCGCGAGCTCGGGCTCGATCCCGCGAAGGTGAACGTCAACGGCGGGGCGGTGGCCATCGGGCATCCCATCGGGGCGAGCGGGGCACGCATCCTGGTGACGCTGCTCTACGAGATGATCCGGCGCGACGCGCACAAGGGCGTGGCCGCGCTCTGTCTGGGCGGCGGCAACGCGGTGGCCATGGCGGTGGAACGCTAGAAACCATTCTTCCCTCAGAGCCTAAGGGCTCTTCTTCTTGCGTGCTTAGCGGCACGACGAAAGTCGTGCCCTCCCGGAAGCTCATCCACAAGGGCTCGGGCGCCATGCCCGCGCGGGCTGTGATGCCCATCACAGCCAGGGGGGCAGAAATCGCGGTCTTCTAGAGCGGGAGACGCGTGTCCCAGCCGCCCTCCCGCAAGCATGCTGTTCAAGACCTTGAGCGCCGCCGTCTTCGGCATCGACGCCAGCATCGTCGAGGTCGAGGTCGACGTCTCGGGCGTGAAGCTGAACGAGGACCACTTCGTCACCGTGGGCCTGCCCGACGCGGCCGTGCGCGAGAGCCGCGACCGCATCCGGGCGGCGCTACGCAACTGCGGCTACGACATCCCCCCGACCCACATCACCGTCAACCTGGCGCCCGCCGACATCAAGAAAGAAGGCTCGGGCTTCGACCTGCCCATGGCGCTGGGCATCCTGGGGGCCTACGGCGCGCTGGCCAAGAAGGATGTCCCGGATTACGTGTTCGTGGGCGAATTATCGCTGGACGGCGGGGTGCGCGGCGTACGCGGGGCGCTGCCCGTGGCCCTGGCGGCGCGCGTGGGCAAGATCCGCAACCTGATCGTGCCCGAGGTGAATGCGCGCGAGGCGGCGGTGGTGGGCGAGGTCAACGTCTTTCCGGTGCGCTCGCTCATGGACGTGGTGCAGTTGCTGAACAAGGGCAACGGGCGGGCGCCGCTGCGCGTGGACCCGAACGCCGCGCTCCAGGAGTCGCAGCAGTTCGCGGTGGACTTCCGCGACGTGCGCGGGCAGCAGACCGCCAAGCGCGCGCTGGAGGTGGCCTGCGCCGGCGGCCACAACATCCTGATGATCGGGCCGCCGGGCTCGGGCAAGACCATGCTGGCCAAGCGCGTGCCCACCATCCTGCCGCCGCTCACCTTCGAAGAGGCGCTGGAGACCACCAAGATCCACAGCGTGGCCGGAGTGCTGGATGCGGGCGCGGGACTGGTGGGCGTGCGGCCCTTCCGCGCGCCCCACCACACCATCTCCGACGCCGGGCTGATCGGCGGCGGCGTGATCCCGCGGCCGGGCGAGGTCTCGCTGGCGCACAACGGCATGCTCTTCCTGGACGAATTGCCGGAGTTTCCGCGCAACGTGCTGGAGGTGTTGCGGCAGCCGCTGGAGGACGGCACGGTGTGCATCGCGCGCGCGGCTATGTCGCTGACCTTTCCGGCGCGCTTCATGCTGGCGGCGGCCATGAATCCCTGTCCCTGCGGCTACTTCAACGATCCCAGCCGCGACTGCCACTGCACCCAGCCCATGATCCAGCACTACGTCTCGAAGATCTCGGGGCCGCTGCTGGACCGCATCGACATCCACATCGACGTGCCGGCGGTGAAGTACCGCGAGATGCGAGGGAGCGCGCCGCCGGAGGGCTCGACCCAGATCCGGGAGCGGGTGCTCAGGGCGCGGGAGAGGCAGTTGCAGCGCTTTGCGGCGGCGGGAGAGCGCATCTTCGCTAACGCGCAGATGACGCCGCGGCAGATCCGGACGTACTGCGAACTCTCGCCCGACTGCGAGACGCGGCTGGAGCGGGCCATGACCCAGCAGGGCCTGAGCGCGCGGGCGCACGACCGGATCCTGAAGGTCTCGCGGACGATCGCCGACCTGGAGGGCGCAGCCGAGATCAGCCCCAAGCACATCGCCGAAGCGATTCAGTACCGGACCTTGGACAGAACTTATTGGGCATAGGGATCCTTCGCTTCGCTCAGGATTTCGCCTGCGGGCTCCCGCTTCGCTCACGCCCGCAAAGCGGCTCAACATCGCCGAGGCCATCCAGTACCGCACGCTGGACCGGACGTATTGGGCGTAGGTCAGGTGGCAGGAGGCAGGGGTTCGGGGCGAAGAAAATGCAACTCTTGGGGCGGAATCTGCATCCATACAGGTGTCGCTGCCGCGGAGTCCAGCAACAAGGCCATTAGAATCATACGGTTACAGAGAATGATTGCGTGGCCCCGGCGGCATCCGGTAGGGTGTAGGCAGGCATGGCGGCGGCGATCCAACCAGGTGGGAGGAACAGAACGATGCGTTCGGACAAGGTATTCCCGGCGGTGAAGGCGGTGAAAAACCGCTACCTGCTGTGCCAGCTGGCGGCCCAGGCGACGCGCAAGTTTCACCGGCCCAACGCCCGGGTCCAGGACACCATGAACGACGTCCTCAACCGGTTCGCCCAGTCGGCCGGACCGGAGACCCTGGTAGCTCAGAAAACACTTGCCCCGGCGGAGCGGCGGGCTGCATAATACAGCTTGCCGCACGCCCTGTGCGGCAGACTCTGCGAAGCGCTTGGCGGTACCCCCCTTTTAAGACTCCATCTTCGAAACCCAACTCTCACCGCAGGTGAACATGACAATCGCCGAACTGAAAGAAAAGAACATCACCGAACTGACCAAGATCGCGCGCACCCTGGACCTCCCCGGCGCCAGCGGCATGCGCAAGCAGGACCTGATCTTCAAGATCCTCCAGGCGCAGAGCGAGAAGGAAGGACACATCTTCGCCGAGGGGGTGCTGGAGATCCTGCCCGACGGGTACGGCTTCCTGCGCTCCCCCGACTACAACTATCTGCCCGGGCCGGACGACATCTACGTCTCCCCCTCGCAGATCCGCAAGTTCGACCTGAAGACGGGCGACACTATCAGCGGGCAGGTGCGTCCGCCGCACGAGGGCGAGAAATACTTCGCCCTGGTCAAGATCGAGGCGGTGAACTTCGAGTCGCCCGACGAGGCGCGCAACAAGATCCTCTTCGACAACCTGACCCCGCTCTACCCCCTGGGCCGCATCAAGCTGGAGACGGTGAAGGAGAACATCACGGCGCGGGTGATGGACCTGCTGACGCCCCTGGGCAAGGGGCAGCGCGGGCTGATCGTATCGCCGCCGCGCGCCGGCAAGACCATGATCCTGCAGAACATCGCCAACTCCATTACCACCAACCATCCCGAGGTCGTGCTCATCGTGCTGCTGATCGACGAGCGCCCCGAGGAAGTCACCGACATGCAGCGCTCGGTGAAGGGCGAGGTCATCAGCTCGACCTTCGACGAGCCCGCGGCGCGGCACGTGCAGGTGGCGGAGATGGTGATCGAGAAGGCCAAGCGCCTGGTGG
>DASPRL010000145.1 GCA_035624475.1 Terriglobales bacterium | reverse complement strand
CAGGACGACCTGCAGCGCTACAAGCGGCTGGTGGACAAGCAGGACGTGTCGGCGCAGGCCTACGACCAGGCGCTGGCCAGCGCCAAAGCCAGCACGGCCTCGGTCGCCGCCGCCAAAGCCAACGAGGTAGCAGCGGAACAGGCGGTGCAGCAGGCAAAGAGCCGTCTCGCCCAGTCGGAGGCGAGCCACCAGTATGCCGAGACTGGGCCGCAACAGCTTTCGTCGACCCGGGCGCGCGCGCGCGCCGCGGTCGCCGACGTGCTCCAGAAGCGCGCCGCCCTCGAGCAGGCGCAGTTGAATCTCCAGTACACCAAGATCGTGGCGCCGGTGAGTGGCGAGGTGAACAAGACCGTGGTCGTCGGCATGAATGTGCAGCCCGGGCAGCAGTTGCTCACCGTAGTCCCGCTCGATGAGGTGTGGATCACAGCGAATTTCAAGGAGACCCAGTTGGCGCACATGCGGGTAGGACAGAAGGCGGAGATCCATGCCGATTCCAGCGGCCGCACCTTCCGAGGGCACGTGGACAGCATCGCCGGCGCCACCGGCCCCACCTTCAGCTTGTTCCCCCCGGAGAACGCCACCGGCAACTACGTGAAGATCGTCCAGAGGATCCCGGTGAAGATCGTCCTCGAACCGGGCGAGAACCGGGACCGCCAACTTCGCCCGGGCATGAACGTGGTGCCGGATGTGTTCCTGAAATGAGTTCCGCCACCCTCACCCTCGATCAGGACCTCTCGCGGCCGGCGGTCAACCCCTGGCTGATCGCGGTGGTAGTCGCGATGGCGGCCTTCATGGAGGTGCTCGATACCAGCATCGCCAACGTGGCCCTGCCCTACATCGCGGGTGACCTGGCCGCCAGTAACGACCAGAGCACGTGGGTACTGACTTCCTACCTGGTGTCGAACGCCATCGTTCTGCCCATCAGCGGATGGCTGGCGGGCGCGCTGGGCCGGAAGCGCTTCTTCATGGGCTGCCTGGTCGTGTTCACCATCAGTTCCCTGCTCTGCGGGCTGGCGCCCAGCCTGGGTCTGCTGCTCTTGTTCCGCGTCCTGCAGGGCGCCGGGGGAGGCGGCCTGCAGCCCATGGCCCAGGCCATCCTGGCCGACACCTTTCCCCCGCACCAGCGCGGCCTCGCCTTCGCCCTCTATGGCATCACTGCCGTCATGGCGCCGACCATCGGTCCTACTCTGGGTGGTTGGATCACCTTCAACTACTCCTGGCGCTGGATTTTCTTCATCAATCTGCCGGTCGGGGTGGTAACCCTGTTCCTGGTCTATCGCCTGGTCCAGGACCCGCCCTACCTGAGCCGCTTGAGGCGAGCCGGGGTCAAGCTGGACTACGTGGGCATCGCGCTGCTGGCGCTGGGGATCGGAGCGCTGCAGATCCTGCTCGACAAGGGCCAGGAGGACGACTGGTTCGGATCGCACTTCATCCTGACCCTGGCCGTGGTGGCAGCCGTCTGCCTGGTCTCGCTGGTGGTTTGGGAGTGGCGCCACCCGGCCCCGATCGTCGATGTCAAACTGTTCAAGAGCTTCAACTTCGCCAGCGCCAACCTGATGTTCTTCATGCTGGGAGTCCTGCTGTTCTCCAGCCTGGTCATGATGCCCCTGTTCCTCCAGACCCTGCTGGGCTATACCGCGCAGATAGCCGGCTTTGCCCTCTCCGCGGGAGGACTGGTTTTGCTCATCGAGATGCCCCTCATGGGGCAACTGACCACCAAGGTCCAGGCGCGATACCTGATCGCCCTGGGCTGGCTCTTCCTGGCGCTGGGCATGCTCTATTCCACGCAGCAGATCGACCTGCTGATCAGCTTCCGTGCGGCCCTGCGGCTGCGAGTCGTCCAGGTCATCGGCATCGGCTTCCTGTTCGTGCCCATCACGCTGGTGGCTTACATCGGGGTTCCCGCCGACAAGAACAACGCCGTCGCCGGCATCGTCAATTTCATGCGCAACATGGGAAGCAGCGTGGGCACCTCGCTGGTCACCACCATGCTGGCCCGGCGCTCGCAATATCACCAGGAGATCCTGGTCGGCCATCTCATCCCCGGAAGCCCGGCCTTCCAGGGTGCGACCGGCGGTCTGGCGCATCTGCTGGCTCACTCCCCCGCAGGCCCGCCCGGTGGGACCGTGCTAGCCTATGCCAGAATCTATCGGGGTCTGCAAGTGCAAGCCGCCAGCCTGGCGTACATCGACACCTTCAAGGTCCTGGCGGTGATTGCTGGCATCATGTTCTTCCTGGCTTTCATCTTGAAGAAGAATTCCCCGGGCGGCGGAGGCGAAGTGGCGGTCGGCTAGGGACCATGATCAAGATCGTGACCATCGACCGGGAGTACGGCTGCGGCGGCGCCGAGATTGCGGAGCAGCTCGCCCAGCATCTGGGCTGGAGGCTCTGGGATCATCGGCTGACCGAGGAGATCGCCCGCCTGGGGGATTGTCCGGAGAGGGTGGTCGAGCAGAGAGAGGAGCGCAGGGACCCCGTCTATTACCGTCTCTTCAAGTCGTTCCTGCGCGGCAGCTATGAGGGCAGCCTCAACGCCCACAAGCTGAACGTGGTCGACAGCGAGAGCATCTTGAAGCTGGCGGAGCAGATCGTCCGGCACGCCGCCAAGAGGGGGAACTGCGTCATCGTCGGCAGGGGATCGCAGTACTTCCTCCGGGACCGGGACGACACCCTGCGGATCTTTCTCTACGCGCCCCGGGAGGACAAAGTGAGGCGTCTGCGCGCGCGCGGCAGAACCGAGGAGGAAGCAGAGGAACTGGTCGACACCGTCGATCAGGAGCGCGCCGACTTCATCGCCAAGTACTTCCACGCGGAGTGGCCGAACCGCTCGCTCTATCACGCCATGATCAATACCGCGCCGGGCGACGCGGCGGTCATGGAGGCGATCTTAAATCTCATGAAGACCTTTGCATCTGTCCATGCCAGAGCCTAGGCATCTCGTCGATGGTGGGGCGCTGCCCGACAGTGAGCGCCAGGCGCGCAGCAAGGTGGTCCAGATGGCCCTCCGGGCCTAAATGGACTGCAGATGGACTGCGGGGCTCTCTAAGTCACTGAAAACTGGCGGAGAGAGTGGGATTCGAACCCACGATACGGTTTCCCGTATACACGCTTTCCAAGCGTGCGCCTTCAGCCACTCGGCCATCTCTCCGCTTGGGGACACTGCTGGAAGGCGGACTCTATTGTAGCGTACTGACCCGGCCGGGGACCGGCCGCGGACAGATGAAACGGCCGGAAGCGGAGCTTCCGGCCGTCTCAGTTGCGGCGGGGCGCGCCGCTACTCTTTGCCTTCGTGCATCTGCTGGGCGAGGTAGTTCTCGATGCCCATCTCCGAGATGGCGTGGATCTGGGCCTCCAGGTAGTCGATGTGCTCTTCCTCGTCGACCAGGATCTTCTCCAGCAGCTCGCGGGAGCCGTTGTCGCCGGCCGCGACGCACGCGGCGATGCCGGCGTTCAGCCGCTTCACCGCTTCGTACTCCACCTGCAGGTCGTTCTTGAACTGCTGCTCCACGTTCTGCCCGATGTTGATCTTGAAGTAGTCGCTCATGTTGGGCGAGCCGTCGAGCAGCAGCATGCGCTCCAGCAGCTTCTCGGCGTGGCCCATCTCCTCGATGGACTCCTTGCGGGTGTGCGCGGCCAGGCGGTGGTAGCCCCAGTTCTCGCACATCTCGGCGTGCAGGAAGTACTGGTTGATGGCGGTGAGTTCCGCCTTGAGCACCTCTTGCAGGACGGCCAGGACCTTGCGATCGCCTTTCACGGGTCCCTCCGGTAGATGAGATGACAGCGTGATTAGCTTATCAGAGACGAGGCGGCTTAGGCGCGCGGGGCGCACTCGCGCGCCAGGTTGGCGAAGACCTCGCTGATGTTCTTGCGGGCGGCGGCGTCGATCAGGCGCTCGCCCACCGAGGCCAGCATGCCCCCGATCTTCACCTCGCCCGAATAACGCACCACGGTCTCCCCGCCCGCGTCTTCCAGCACGACCTTTCCCTTCCCTTCCACGAAGCCCATGGGCGCCTTGGTGTGCGAGGTCAGGGTGTAGGACTTCTCTGGGACGATGTCGGCGATGGTCATGTCACCGCTGAAGGTTCCCTTGATGGGACCCACGCCCGCCTTGATGGTGGCGCGGTAGGCGTTGGGGCTGATGGCCTCCAGCTTCTGGCAGCCGGGGATGGAGCGCTGCAGCGCGCCCGGGTCCATGAGCACGCGCCAGACG
>DASPRL010000144.1 GCA_035624475.1 Terriglobales bacterium | reverse complement strand
CAGGGCCGCGCCGCGATCGATGCCGCCCTGGAGAGGTTGCTGCCCCCGGCGACGCAGTACCCGGAGTCCATCCACCGGGCCATGCGCCACAGCGTCTTCGCCGGCGGCAAGCGGCTGCGTCCCATCCTCTGCCTGGAAGCGGCGCGCATGGTCGCGGGCTCGCTCCCCGCGGGCATCGAGGAAGTGGGCTGCGCCCTGGAGATGCTGCACACCTACTCCCTCATCCACGACGACTTGCCCGCGCTCGACAACGATGACCTGCGCCGCGGCCAGCCCACCTGCCACAAGGCTTTCGGGGAGGCCACCGCCATCCTGGCCGGCGACGCCCTGCAGACCTACGCCTACCAGGTGTTCTCCCGGCTGCGCTGCCCCGCCGAGCGCC
The DNA here is from genome assembly GCA_035624475.1 of Terriglobales bacterium. Lineage (NCBI taxonomy): Bacteria > Pseudomonadati > Acidobacteriota > Terriglobia > Terriglobales > Terriglobales bacterium. The sequence goes on along the minus strand of DASPRL010000144.1, from coordinate 3,794 downwards.
GCGTGCGCATCATCGAGGAAGTGGCCCGCGGCACCGGCACCGTCGAAGGCATGATCGGCGGCCAGGTCATGGACCTGGAAGCCGAGCGCACTCGCCCGGACGCCCGCACCCTGGAGTACATCCACCGCTCCAAGACGGGCGCGCTCATCACTGCCAGCCTGGTGTCCGGCGGGCTGTACGCCGGCGCGGACGAGGAGCAACTCGCCCGACTGCGCGACTTCGGCCGCGCCGTCGGCCTCGCCTTCCAGATCGCCGACGACGTACTCGACGTCACCCAGTCCTCCGAGCAATTGGGCAAGACCGCGGGCAAGGACACGGCCAGCGAGAAAGCCACCTATCCCGCTCTCTTCGGCGTCGAGGAATCCATGAAGAAGGCGGAGGCGCTGGTGGATTCCGGCTGCGCCGCTCTGGCCGCCTTCGGCCCCCGCGCCGAGACCCTCAAGCAGCTCGCCCGCTTCCTGGTGGAGCGCAAGAAGTAGCAGATCCTTGACGGCGTCATCCTGAGGACCTTCAGGTCCGAAGGATCTCGCGCGCACTCTGCGCCCCCTGGGGTAAAATGCTGCGACGGCGATGGAGTTCGCCACAACCGCCACGGCACGCGCCGGGGCTGATGACTCCTACCAACACTGGTTGAGGAGAGCTCCATCGTGCAAGCCTATCTCTGGATATCCCTGGGCGCGGTCCTGGGCGCCAGCCTGCGCTTTCTGGTCGGCCGCCTGGCTGCCCGCGTGATCGGCGTCACCTTCCCTTTCGGCACCCTGTTCATCAACATCACCGGTAGTTTCCTACTCGGCCTTTTCCTGGTTTGGACCACGGAGCGCGTGCTGGCCGACCCCAAGTGGCGCCTGCTCATCGCCATCGGCTTCTGCGGCTCCTACACGACCTTTTCCAGCTACGCCTTCGAGACCATGTCCTACTTCGAGCAGGGGCAGTGGCTGCTCTTCGGCTCCAACATCCTGGCCAACAACCTGCTCTGCCTGGCGGCCGTGCTGACGGGTGCAGCGCTGGCGAGGGGGCTGTAGAATGCCCGCGGAGAAACTCATGGCCGTCCAGGTCTCCATCTACCTCAACGAGGCCGATCAGTGGCACCATAAGCCGCTGCACCTGGCCATCCTCAACTACCTGCACGACGAGAAGGTGGCGGGCGCGACGGTGCTGCACGCCGTCGCCGGCTTCACCGGCACCGGGCGGGTCAAGAGCAGCGGACTGGTGGACGCGGGCGGCAAGCTGCCCCTGGTGGTCACCTTCATCGACACCGAAGAGCACATCCAGCGCGTGCTGCCCACCCTGCGCGAGATGGCGCCCCATCGCCTGATCGTGCGCGAAAACGTGGTCATCGAGCAGGGGTTGGACCGATGACGGCGGCGCCGCTCGACATCCTGGCCATCGCCGCCCATCGCGACGACGTGGAGCAGACCTGCGGCGGCACCCTGCTCAAGATGGCGCAACTCGGCCACCGCACCGGCATCCTCGACCTCACCCAAGGGGAGATGGGCACGCGCGGCACCGCCGAAGATCGTGCCCGCGAAGCCGCCCAGGCCGCTCGCATCCTCAAGGTCTCCTGGCGCGAGGCCCTCGACATCCCCGACGGCCGCGTGGAGAACACCTGGGAGAACCGGCTGAAGGTGGCGCGCGTGCTGCGCCAGCAGCGCCCGCGCGTGGTCATCCTGCCCTACTGGCAGGGGCGCCACCCCGACCACTACAACGCCTCGGTGCTCGGCTACGAGGCTTGCTTCCTGGCTGGATTAGCCAAGCTCGGCCTCGAAAGTGCCGCTGCTTCTTCGAACATCCGATCACGAGAAACTAGAAACGAGAAACTAGAAACTCTTCCCGTGCACCGCCCCTTCAAGATCGTCTACGCCACGCTCTACTTCGACATCCGCCCGACCTTCGTGGTGGACATCACCGATCAGTTCGAGGCCCGCCTGGAATCCATCTACGCCTACCAGTCGCAGTTCTCCGACCAGGAGGCCGGGCGCGCCGACTTCCCCGCCTTCGACGAGATCCGCGGGCGAGTGGAGGCCATGGCCCGCTTCTACGGCCTGCTGGCCGGCGTGAAGTACGCCGAGCCCTTCCTGCAAAAGGAGGTCGGCCTGGTGGACGACCTCACTGCTTTGCCGGTGAAATCGATTTAGGCGTGCCCTCGCCGTCGCGCCGCAACGCTCACCGCCAATAAAAACAGAATGAGCAGTACGGGGGTGCCGAGGAAGACGATTGCACCTACGATCGGGCCGAAAAGACGCACATAGAAGGAAGGAACCTCAACCCCAAGACCTACAAATAGGTTGGCAAAGACGGGGACGACCCATTTCACCGTAATCACCGCCAACAGGACGAGCCACGCGGCGAGCAGCATCAGGCCGGGTATCCTCTTCTTGCTCGCACTCATGCCTTGGTCCTCCAGCGTCTACCGGCTGACCGCTGACGGCTGTTCCACCTTGAGCGGGGCCAGCACGCTGCCGATGCGGCCGCTGGCATCGTCGCGCACCACGAAGCGCACCTGGTAGTCGCCGGGGGGAAGCTGCAGCGCGTTGTGGTAGGTGAGGCCCTTGCTTTGCAGTTCCGCTAGTCCATCCGGCTTCAGGTCCTCGCTCACCTGCTGCGAGAACTGCGCGGCGATGTTGCCGCTGCGGTCGCGGGCGACCGCCAGGAACTCCACGCTCACGTGATTGTTGGCCACCGTCACCGCGCCGGCCGGAAGGACGACCTCGCAGGCCGCCTGGTGCTGGGAGTCGCCGGGTCCGGCCGCGGCCGGCAGCCAGCGCACCGTCAGTGGTAGCTCGGTGTAATCGAAGGGAGAGTTCAGCGCGACAGCCAGTTCCCCGCCCTCCGCCCCCGGCGCCCCCGGCGCGCCGGTGAAGAAGCCACTGCGGGCGCGCAGGTTGGCGCCTTTGCGCTCGGTCTTGACCTGGAGCTTGTGCCACCCCGGAAGCGTGTTCGCGCGGTCCAGGTAGTAGGCCAGCATGTAATAGGCGGAGGCATCCGCTTCCGCCTTCTCAAAGGCCTTCGGCAGATCGTTGTCGTAGTAGTAGGCCTGGCCTCCGGTGCGGGAGGCCACTTCATTCAGCGTGGCCATGCGCAGGTTGTACTGCTCGTCGCCCTTCGGGGCGGAGAAGGTAGTGGGATCGGCGATGGAGGTGCCGCGGTTCCTGGCGGTATCGTCCAGACCCGTGCCCTGGATCTCCATGCCCTTGAGGTTCACCGGGTACACCGCGACGTCGGCATCGCTGAGCTGCTGAAAGGTGCGGTCGTAGATCCAGGTCACGCTCCCCGGCGTGGCCTCCAACTTCGGGTCCAGGTCGAAGGGGAAGCCGGCGGTCAACCACAGCAGCGACTTCCGCCCGGGCAGGCCGCCATACACCCCGGCGATATGCCGCAGGGCCTCCAGCGTCTCCTCAATGGTGTTCCGTTGCAGGGTGCTGGAGGGGAATGCCTCCGCCAAGTCACTTATCATCTTCGCCACGCGCGATGGATCGGCTCGCTGCAGCTCCCCCACGAATTCCGCGATATTGGGGGGCAGGTCCGTGGGCCTCGAGCCCTGCATGCTGTGGAAATTCTGCTTCAGGGCCTGCGTGAGTCCCGCCCGGATGATCTCCGGGTTGGTGGTGAAGTCAAAGACCAGGCTCACCCCGCCGGGATAGATCTTGAGCAGCGTCACCGGGCCGCGATCCAGGTTCTTCACCAGGTACTTCACCAGGGCCTCGCGGCCTCGCGTCTGGTCGAGGAAAGGAGTGTTGATGGTGTCGAGGGCGACGATGGTCAGCCGCTGCGCCTCGGGGCCGGCCTTTCCCTGG
>DASPRL010000143.1 GCA_035624475.1 Terriglobales bacterium | reverse complement strand
CGCCATGGACTTTCTGGGATTCGCTGCAGAACGCGTTGCTCAGGGAAGCCATGTTGTCACCTCGGGGCGGCGCGTGGCCGCCGGCCGGGCCGGACCCCGTGCCCACTGGGAAGAGGCTTCGCCGGAAAGCGCCTGAGGTCGAAGTCTCCGGCCGTGTCTACCGGATCCTTACCGGGCCTTCACTGGCAGTATGCGGGCCCGGCGTCCGAGAGGCTGTGACTGATGTCACTCCGGGTTGTGACGCAGGTCATACGCCGGTTCCGGGCGGGGCCGTGTGGCACAGCCGCCCTCGGCTGTGCGTTGTAGAATCCTGTCCCATGAAGCTGCCCGGCATCATCGGTGGCACCGGCCCTGAGTCCACCATCGACTACTACCAGCAGATCATCGCGCTCTACCGCCGGCAGCGACCCGACGGCTCCTACCCGCCCATGCTCATCCACTCCATCGACCTGAAGCGGGCCGTGGAGCTGGTGACCGCCAACGATCTGGCCGGTCTGGCCGCCTACCTGGCCGAGGCCTTCGAGCGCCTGGCCCGCGCCGGCGCCGACTTCGGCCTCATCTCCGCCAACACCCCGCACATCGTCTTCGACGAGGTGCGCCGGGGCTGCAGCATTCCCCTCATCAGCATCGTCGAAGCCACCTGGCGCGAAGCCCAGGCTCTGGGCCTGAACAAGCTCGGCCTGCTGGGCACACGCTTCACCATGACCGCCGGCTTCTACCAGAAGGCCTTTTCAGGGCGGGGAATCGCCCTCGCCGTCCCCGCAGAGGACGAGCGCGCCTGGGTGCATGAGAAATACATGGGCGAGCTCGTGGAAGGCGTCTTCTTGCCGGCCACCCGCGAGGGCTTCCTGAAGGTGATCGAGAGCATGCGCCAGCGCGACGCCATTGAGGGCGTGATCCTGGGCGGCACGGAATTGCCCCTCATCCTGCGCGACGCCCCTTGCCCTCTTCCCCTGCTCGACACCACCAAGATCCACGTCAAGGAGATCGTGGCCGCGATGTTGGCCTAGCGCGCTCTTTTGCGCGCTTCCTGGTGCATCGGAACATTTTTCCCCTTGCGGTGTCCAAGGAAAAACAGTACTGTTCTTTCGCGCGCGGCGGGTGTATAAATCGCTTCCTCTTCGAAGCCCGTCGTGCCTTTTTCTTTCAAGAGAGCGTGGCGCCTGGCGCCGGTCCTGCTCGCGGTGGCGGGCCTGAGCTTTGCCGGCCTCGCTCTCTGGCAGGCCCACCGCGCCCTCACCCAAGCCCAACAGCAGGTCGCCGCCCAAGGCCAGGTTCCGTTCACCCTCACCCGCCTCGACCGCAAAGCTCCCAGCCAGGTCGAGTACCTGAGCGCTCCCGCCAGCTTCACCGACGCCGCCGAGTACCGCGGCAGCCTCTATCTGGCCGGTCCCGCCGGCCTCTTCGAGTACGACGCCGAGGGCAAGCTCCGCGCCCAGTACCGCGTCGGGCTGGAATTGCCGCCCGCGCCCGTCACCCGCCTGGCCACGGGCGTGGCCGCCGACTCCAGCGATCCCGAACTCTTCCTTGCCACCCAGGGTCAGGGCCTGCTCGCCTTCGACGGCCGCCGCTTCCGCCAGCTCCTCCCCGACGACCCGAGCTACCGCACCATCACCGCGGTCCTGCCGCTCTCCGCCGGACGCATCCTGCTGGGCACCGACAAGCACGGGCTGCTGGTCTACGACGGCAAGCGCCTCGCACCCTTCCATGCCGCTCTCGCCAACGTGTACGTCACCGCGCTCGCCGGCAACGACGCCGACCTCTGGGTGGGCACCCTCAATCGCGGCCTGCTGCACTACCGCGCCGGAGCGGTGGAAGCCTTCGCGGATGGCTCCGGCATGCCCGACCCACAGGTGCTGGCGCTGGTCGCCTCCGGTGACGCCGTCTATGCGGGCACGCCAGTGGGTGTAGCCGAGTTCCGCGGCGGACGCTTCGCCCGCGTCCTGGCGCCGGGCTTCTTCGCGCAGTCGCTGCTGGTCCAGGGCGAGACCCTGCTGGTGGGCACGCTCGAGGAAGGCACCCTGGAGGTCCCGCTGGGGACGCGCCGCGTCATCTCCTCGCGCCCGCGCGGCCAGGCGCTCCCCGGCCCGGTCGCCCGCATCCTCGAGATCCAGGGTGGCACCTACGCCCTCGCCCAGGACGGCCTCTACGCCGGGGAGAAGACCGGGGGAAGCTGGCGGCGGGTGCTGGAGCGCGAGCCCGGCCGGCTGACCGACCGCAACATCGCAGCGCTGGACGTGGACGCCTCCGGCCGCCTCTGGGTGGGCTACTTCGACCGCGGCCTCGACATCCTGGAGCCAGGCCGCCCCGCCCGCCACCTCGAAGATGCGCACCTGTTCTGCGTCAACCGCATCGTGCACGACGACGCCCGCAACCTGGCCGCCGTGGCCACCGCCAACGGCCTGGTGCTTTTCGATGCCGCCGGGCGCGAGCGCCAGGTGCTGGGGCGCGAGCAGGGCCTCATCGCCGACCACGTCACCGACGTCGCCCTCACAAGCGACGGCATGATCGCCGGCACTCCCGCCGGGATCACCTTCATCGGCCGCAACGGCATGAGCAGTCTCTATGCCTTCCAGGGCCTCATCAACAACCATGCCTACGCCCTCGGCCTCTCCGGCAACCGCCTGCTGGTGGGCACGCTGGGCGGGCTCTCCATCCTGCAGGACGGCGTGGTCCAGACCAGCTACACCACCGCCAACTCCGGCCTGAAGGCCAACTGGATCACCGCGCTGGCGCCCGTGGGCGACGAATGGTTCGCCGGAACCTACGGCGCCGGCATCCTCCGCCTCGACGGCAACGGGCGCTGGCAGACCTTCGACGACGCCACCGCCGATTTCGAGGTCAACCCCAACGCCATGCTGGTCACGCCCACCCGCGTCTATGCCGGGACGCTGGGCCGCGGCCTCTACGTCTACGACCGCGAAAGCGGCCGCT
>DASPRL010000142.1 GCA_035624475.1 Terriglobales bacterium | reverse complement strand
GCAGGGAACAACTTCCATTACCCGCTTCGCAGCCTTTGTCACTACCTGCGCGTTAGCGATTTCAGATTGAAGATTTCAGATTGCAGATTTCAAACTGCCGGCACTGGAGTAAGAAATCTGCAATCTTCAATCTGCAATCCTCAATCCTCCAGCGCCTTCATCACTGTGGCCGAGGGATGTCCCGTCCCGAACTCGCCCTCCCAGCGCGCCACCACGCAGGTAGCCAAGCAGTTGCCCACCACGTTGACCGCGGTGCGCACCATGTCCATCAAGGGATCGATGCCGAGCAGGATGAAGACCGGCTCCACCGGCAGGTGGAACTGGCCGACGGTGGCCAGCAGGATCACGATGGCGGCGCGCGAGACCCCGGCCACGCCCTTGCTGGTCAGCATCAGGGTCAGCAGCAGCACCAGTTGCTGGCCCAGGCTGAGGTGGATGCCGGCGGCCTGGGCCACGAAGATGGCCGCCAGCGAGAGATAGAGCGTGCTGCCGTCCATGTTGAAGCTGTAGCCGGTCGGCATCACAAAGGCGACGATGCCGCGGGGGACGCCCAGAGCTTCCATGGCTTCCATGGCGCGGGGCAGGGCAGCCTCGGAGGACGAGGTCCCGAGGGCGATGGTGAAGGGCTCGGCCACCGCGCGCACGAAGGCGCGGACCGGAAGCCGCGCCACCAGCGCGATGGGCAGCAGCACTCCCAGGAGGAAGACCGCCAGGGCGACGTAGAGCGTGGCCAGCAGCTTGGCCAGGTTCACCAGTACGCCCGCGCCGGTGGTGGCCACGGTGTAGGCGATGGCCGCGCCCACACCGAAGGGCGCGAAGTACATCACCAGGTTGGTGAACTTGAACATGGTCTCAGCCAGGCTGTCGCAGAAAGTCAGAAGGGACTTGCGCTTCTCCTCCTTCACCATGGCCAGGGCGATGCCGAACAGGACGCTGAACACCACTACCTGCAGCACCTGGCCCTCGGCGATGGATTTGGCGATGTTCTCGGGGAAGATGTGCAGGATGGTCTCGCCGGCGGAGAGCGGCGGGGCGACAGGGCCGGCTTCCGCCGGCGCCGGCGGCAGCGTGATGCCCACGCCGGCGCGGCTCAGGTTGATGGCGCCCAGGCCGATGAACAGCGCCACCGTGGTCACTAACTCGAAGTAGACGATGGCCTTGATGCCCATGCGCCCGACCTTCTTCAGGTCGGCGTGGGCGGCGATCCCGCTCACCAGGGTGGCGAAGAGCAGGGGAGCGATGATGACCTTGATGAGCCGCAGGAAGATCTGGCTGACGATGCGCATGGCCGGGGCGGCGGCCGGCCAGTCGTGCCCTACGAAGATCCCCAGGACCAGCGCCGCCAGGATCCAGAAGGTCAGGGAGCGGCGCAGGAGCGCATAGCCGAGCAGCGCGCCCATCGCCAGCCAGCGCACGGCGTAGAGCGCTCCCGGGGCCTGGAACCATCCCCAGCGTCCGCCCAGCCAGAGGACGGCGGCCACCAGGAAGAGCGCGAGGGACGCGAGCAGGAGCTTGCTCTTCATGCGAAGAATTGAGTCATTGACGATTGCACTGCGCCGCAAGTCTTGCGCTGACTCCTGACTACAAACGCCTAGCGCAACAAATCCTCCAGCTCCACGCCCCTGTCCGTCTTCTCGTCCCGGTACTTGACGATGACCGGGGTGTAGAGCGACAGGCCCCACTCCGCCGCCTTGCCCTTCTGCACGGCGCGGGCGCCGGGCACGACCACCGCGCTCTCCGGGACCTCGAGCGGCTCATCGCCCTGGGCACGGTGGACGGTGCCGCGCACCACGTCGTAGAGCGGGGTGGAGCGCGTCAGGATGACGCCCGCGCCCAGCACTGCGCGCGCCCGCACCAGCGTGCCTTCGTAGACACCGCAGTTGCCGCCCACCAGCACGTCGTCCTCGATGATGACGGGGGCGGCGTTCACCGGCTCCAGCACCCCGCCGATCTGCGCCGCCGCGCTCAGGTGCACGCGCTTCCCGATCTGCGCGCAGGAGCCTACCAGCGCGTGCGAGTCCACCATGGTCTCTTCGTCCACATAAGCGCCCACGTTGATGTACATGGGCGGCATGCAGACGACCGAAGGCGCGACGTACGCGCCCTGGCGCACGGAGGAGCCACCCGGCACCACGCGCACGCCGTCGGACACGCGGAAGCGGCGCGGCGGGAAGGTGTCCTTGTCCACGAAGGAGAGGCCGCGGGGCCCGCCCATCTCCGCCAATTCGCCCAGGCGGAAGCCCAGCAGGATGCCCTGCTTCACCCAGGCGTTCACCGTCCAGCGGCCGTTCTTCTTCTCGGCGGCGCGGATCTTGCCCTGGGTCAAGGCCTCGCGGAAATCGATGAAGACCCGGTGGGCCTCGGTGGGGTCCCTCTTGCCCTGGGCCTCATACAGGCGCTCGATGGCGGCGCGCAACTGCTGCATGGCGGGGAAGTATATAGAGTGGATGGTGGATAGTGAATAGTGGATAGAGAGCATCGGGTCATTGAGTCATCGGGTCATCGGATCTTTGCGACCCTGACTCCTACGACGCCGCGACCTTCTTGAGCAGCCCAACTTCCGCCGCGATCTTCTCCAGCTTGGCGCGGGTCTCGTTCTTCACCGGCAGCATGGGGAGGCGGTAGTTCTCCTCGATGCGGCCCATCATGGCCAGCACGCACTTCACCGGCATGGGATTGGACTCGAGGAAGTTGGCCTGCATCAGGGGCAGGTACCTGCGCTGCAGGGTGCGCGCGGTCTCCCACTTGTTGCTGAGGGCGGCGCGGGTGAGCGCGCCCATCTCGGCCGGGATCTCGTTGGAGGCGACGGAGATGATGCCGGCGCCGCCCAGCGCCACCACCGGCAGGGTGACGGCGTCGTCGCCGGAGAAGACCAGGAAGCTCTCCGGCACATGCTGGAAGACCTCGGCGATCTGGCCGATGTTGCCGCTGGCTTCCTTCACCCCGGCGATGTTGGGGACTTCGGCCAAGCGGCCCAGGGTGGCGGGCTCGATATTGGCGGAGGTGCGTCCGGGGACGTTGTAGAGCACGAGCGGCTTGTCCGTTGCCTCGGCGATGGCCTTGAAGTGCTGGTACTGGCCCTCCTGGGTGGGCTTGTTGTAGTAGGGCGAGGCGGTGAGGATGGCGTCGATGCCCTTGCGCGCGGCCGCTTCCTTGGCCTTGGCCACGGCGTCGCGGGTGGAGTTGGAGGTGGCGCCCGCCACGATGGGCACGCGTCCCTCGGCCGTCTCGATGGTGAGGTCGATCACGCGCAGCCATTCATCGTGGGAGAGCGTCGGGGTCTCGCCGGTGGTGCCGCAGGGAACCAGGAAGTCGATGCCGCACTCCACCTGCCATTTCACCAGCTCGCGCAAGGCGCGCTCGTCGAGGGAGCCATCGCCCTTGAAGGGCGTGACCAGAGCGGTACCGCAACCGCGTAGATTCATGAGCCTAATTTAACCACACTATCCACTATCCACTCTTCACTATCCACTGCTCCTACCACACCCGGCAGCGCTTCTCAGGGGCCATGGGCTGGCCGGCCTTGCACTGGAAGGCCTGCTGGAACTCGGGCAGGTTCACCACCACGCCGTTGGTGCGGTACCGATCGGGAGAGTGCGGGTCGGTGGTGGCGCGCATGCGCAGGATTTCCGGGCGGGAATTGGTGCACCAGCTCTGGGCGTAGCCCACGAAGAAGCGCTGCTCCGGCGTGAGCCCCTCGATGGGTTCCAGCTTCTGCCCCTTGGTGTCTTCCTTCCAGGCCATCCAGGCGAGGATGAGCCCGCCCAGGTCGGCGACGTCCTCGCCCAGGGTGAGCTTGCTGTTGATGTGGACGTCGTCCACCACCACGTACCGCGCGTACTGCTCCTGGACGCACTGGGCGCGCTTCTGGAACTCGGCC